>NZ_NOLI01000132.1:0-21669 GCF_002245975.1 Nostoc sp. 'Peltigera membranacea cyanobiont' 213
GGGGTGGGGTTCTTGTATCTCAACAGACCGGGAAACGCTATAAGACTCCTATTTTATTTTTAAAACTGCGGTTCTTTCTGCGGTTGCTGCTGGCTATTTGTTGGTTGCAATTTATTAAATAAAGCTGGTGGCGTAGCTTTACGAAATGCACCACAGTAGTGCATAGTCATAACTGCTTTAAAAGCCCAATGGTCTTTTGGTACATCACTAAAGGGATTCGGCAAAGTTTCTGCTTGATTTTGGATACAAGCATTCAAAACTTGATTCGATTTTGCTGGAGTGTCGGTAGTAGGTTCTTGAGATTTAACAGGAGAAACAAAGCTAGTAGTAGCTAGCACTACAACTGTTATCAGAAGTTTGTAGTTCATAAATCTGAGTTTTATAGGGATGAAAGTCTACCCTATCTTAGTTCCCAGGCTGTTGCCCAGGAACTAGAATAACCTAAGCGTTAGAAAACATGGTAAGCATTACTAATAGAACAGTTAATGCACCGATCCAAAGAGCTAACGATCCCCAACTAACTGAATCTTTTTGTACTCTTTGCCAGAAATTGGTAACTAAGTTATTCCGAATTGCCATTTTATAACCTCCAATTTTTATTAAATTTGAACTGACTCAAGGCATTAAGCTTGCATTGAGTAAAGAAAAGTTCATCTTTGGGAGTATCAGCCTTTATTTGCTAATTCCCAGAGACTAACCAACAAAGATTTAAATTAATTAATGCAGTGATGTTTACGATAATGCGTATGTCTTAACGCATTACCAATCTAAAAAACGAACAAAAGTTTACAAAAAGATATTTGTCGATGCTTAACTTGATTTTCCCATACGTAACTGTTTACACTCCGAAATTTTGTGATTTTGAGAGAATTCTTAACGTTGTCTTAACCCCGTATAAAACTTAGTGTTTTTTAAATCAAAAACTACTTAAATACTGACTCTATTTCCTTTTCACTCGTGATTTATCTAGACTTGAAAATAAACACAACTAAGAGTGAAATGGTAGGTAAATAATGGTGTAACAAATAAGGCCATTAAAAATTACTACTTGCGCTGAACGCGATCGCCTACGCGGACTCAAAATGATTTATGAGCCGAAGTATCTCCGCTTCTTTCAAGCAAGATTTGAGTCGCAGTAAAGGGGCATTGGGAATTAGGCATTGATGAATAGTTCTTCTTCCCCTGCCTCCCCTGCCTCTCTGCTCCCCTACCCCTCTGCTAATTATGCGGCATAGAAAACCAGCGTCCGCAACTCGATACTCTCACGTGGCGGGGCATCTGGCTGGCTTGTTGGGTCATCGAATGCGGTGTGGGCGGCGAACCGCGCCAAACCTTCCTCTGCTGAGTCAAAACATTTAATGAGTAGCGCTTCGTTCCGTTGCATTTGACTGTAATCTATTCCCTACTTTTGAGCAGAAGCAACGGGAGTGGGCGCACCAAGAATCTTGGCAAATCTTTCTAAATAGAAGCTTGGAGGATTTTCTACAGCCCGAATTGACTCGCGCGATCGCAGAGTATTCCACCATTTCTGCAAGCGAGGGGTTTCTGTTGGTAAGGTGAAATTGCGGAAGTGTTCTAGGAGGGGCAAGCGTTCAAACCAAGGATAGAAGCTGATATCAACTAAACTCAGCTGCTCTCCTAACCAGTAGGGGCCATTACCAGAAAGCTTACCTAGTCCTTCTTGCTCAATGTACAATAGCGATTCCAAAAACTCTCTTTGTCCTTGTCCCTGTTCCTGAGCATCTTTACCACGGAGAAATTTGTTAAAGGCTGGTACAAAGCGAGTGTTGGCATAGTCAATCCAGATGCGAGCGATCGCTTTAGCACCTGGATCGTGGGGTAATAAAGCTGGTTCTGGAAAGACTTCTTCGAGATATTCGTTGATGATGGCAGACTCATAAATTTCGATATCCCCATGTTTGATTGCAGGGACTTTGCCGTAGCGCGAAATCTGTGTGTAGCCATCTGGTTTGTTTTGTAAGTCAATTTCGGTGCTGCTAAAGTCAATTCCTTTTTCTAGTAAAACCACACGGGTTCTTTGGGAAAAGGTGGAGGCTTTAGCAAAGTAAAGTTGTACGTTGCTCATAAAATACTTTCCTTGTAAATGCGTAGACGCGCAGTATGCCTAAATATGAGTTATCACAAGATTGCGATGGCGTACCCGCCCGTCGGAGGCGATCGCATACTCAATACTATACTACGGATTCTCGGTCGAATTAAAGTAATTTGTCTTAGGAGGATTCCATAGTCTTTACAAAAATACAAGTCCCAAGAATTGGAGACGGCTTGGCAAAAGTGACCAAAGCCAAGTATCGATATTCTTGATAACCACTGCTAAAGTTGATACAGCACACAACTATGATGTTATAAATACAAAATTTAAATCTGTTGAAACTGCAATCAAAATTAGGTCAGTAAATCAGGATTTTCAAGTCAATATTATGGAGCCAATTCAGCCACAACAGCGCCGCGTCGCCGATCGAGTGTTTCAAGAATCCCTCGATCAGTTGGAAGATATCTTACAAGAAATTTCAACTGAGGAAGAAGAAATCTCACCACTCCCCGAACTGCATACTCCTAGTCTCAGTGAAGTCGAACTCGCTCAAGACTCGATCGCTATTGATTTAGCGGCCCTTGAGGACGCAGTTGCTGATATTGAACAATATCTTGAAGAAAAGACAAAAACTCAAGAAAAGTCATGAGTTTTAACTCCTGTACAGACGCGATTCATCACGTCTCTTTTGTCCAGACGCGATTAATCGCGTCTCATTTGCCGCCGAGCTTCGTACAACATTAAAGCAGCTGCGATCGCCACATTCAAAGATTCTACCCCAGGACTCAAAGGGATTCTGACTTGTTTATCTGCGATCGCTAATAAATCTGCTGACAATCCAGCACCTTCATTTCCTAGTAAAATCAGACTGGGTTTGCGCCAGTCCACATCCCAATAAGTTAAAGTCGCACTGGGTAAGGTTGCCACTACCTGCATTCCTGCTTGCTGACTTTGTTGAACTGTAGCTTTTAAATCCTCCGTTACAGCCGTTGCTAGGCGAAACCATTGCCCTGCTGAAGCCCGAAGAACTTTCGGACTGTCTAAATCTACACTATCTCCACTTACCCACAAACCTGATGCTCCCACCGCCGCCGCAGTGCGAATCATCGTCCCCAGGTTTCCCGGATCTTGCACCGTTTCTAAAGCTAGAACTAATCCAGTAAATGGTAGTTGAGTTTGGCTATCACTTCGTTTTGCCGTTGCCACCACACCATCTGGTTGGACTGTAGTAGCGATCGCATTTAATACTTCCTCGCTGACAATCTCGGTGCGATCGCTTTTAGCACAAGCCTCTTCCCAGAGTGACAAGTGGGCTTCTTGCCAATCGGGAGTACAACATACTGTTTCTAGTGGGTAATTAACCGCAAAAGCTTCTTCTAACAGGTGCGTCCCTTCCAGCAAAAATAACTGCTGTTTATGTCGCTCCTTGGTGGAGTGGAGTTTGCGAATCTGCTTAACTAGAGAATTTTGTAAACTGGTTAACACTATTTTATATTTTGGATTTTGGATTAATCTAAAATTGGCAATCTAAAATCCAAAATTGATGATATGCGGAACCCGGGACTTGAACCCGGAAGCCTTGCGGCACTAGAACCTGAATCTAGCGCGTCTGCCATTCCGCCAGTTCCGCTGGTACTTGTCTTTATCGACAATTTTATTATTATGACGTAAAATTTTATCTTTGTCAAGTAAAAATAGAAAAACTCGTGAAAAATCTGAAATTTTTCACGAGTTTTTCTGCGGATTAGGTCGAATCAAAATATTAACTGAACTGTACAGCATTGATTTTTAGAGAACACTTAAGTTATTTTACTGAGTATTTAATTTTGCTTAAAACTACTACTTATTCGCTCCTTTTTATTAAATTTTTAAAAATCTTAAAAAGCTTGCTATCACTCACTCATAGCCTTTATTTTTCCTCAAAAAGCAATTTTTTGATGGAAGATGTTGCCTCAAAACGTGGACAATTTGAATCTTTACTGTAGAATCAAAACCAACTTCAAACATATAAAATACGTATTACTTTTGGAGGTAGGCTTATCAATCCTTCTACCAGCTTACCAGATGCCAAAATTGCTCCCGAAGCAGACTCCTCAGTCTTGCAAATTTGGGGCGGGCATCCTTTGCGTGGTCATGTGAAAATTAGCGGGGCAAAAAATGCAGCATTGGTAATAATGGCTGGAGCCTTACTTTGTCCAGGCGATTGTCGTATCCGTAATGTCCCCTTATTAGCGGACGTAGAGCGGATGGGTCAGGTATTATCGGCTTTGGGTGTAAGTTTAACCCGGCAAGGCGATATTTTAGACATCAACGCCAGCGAAATTAAAACATCAAAAGCTCCCTACGAACTAGTTACCCAACTGAGGGCGAGTTTTTTCGCCATTGGAGCTATTCTTGCCAGATTGGGAGTAGCGCAGATGCCCTTACCAGGCGGTTGTGCTATTGGGGCAAGACCAGTTGACTTGCATGTGCGCGGACTGCAAGCAATGGGCGCTGAGGTACAGATTGAGCATGGCATTTGTAACGCCTATGTCCCTGGCAGCAGCCGGAGATTAAAAGGTGCGAAGATTTACTTAGATATCGCCAGCGTTGGAGCGACGGAAAACTTGATGATGGCGGCTACCCTGGCAGAGGGTGAAACCATTATCGAAAATGCAGCCAGAGAACCAGAAGTAGTTGATTTAGCTAACTTCTGTAACGCGATGGGAGCGAAAATCAAAGGGGCGGGGACTAGCAGGATTATTGTTGAAGGAGTCCCCAAATTGCATTCTGTTGATTACAGTATTATCCCCGATCGCATTGAGGCCGGGACATTTTTATTGGCAGCAGCAATTACCCGTTCCGAACTTACCCTCTCACCTGTGGCTCCAGAACATCTTATCCCAGTGATTGCCAAGCTGCGGGATATTGGGGTGACAATAATCGAGGATAAGCCGGAACATTTACACATTCTGCCAGCAGAAACCCTCAAAGCTACGGATATTGAAACTCAATACCATCCGGGTTTTCCCACAGATATGCAAGCGCCATTCATGGCTTTGCTGACATTGGCCGAAGGCGACAGTGTGATTAACGAATCCGTCTTTGAAAATCGCTTGCGTCATGCCTCAGAGTTGAATCGCTTGGGGGCAGATATTCGTGTCAAAGGCAACGCTGCTTTCGTTCGGGGAGTGCCAAAATTATCTGGCGCACCCGTATTAGGCACAGACTTACGAGCATCAGCTGCATTAGTTATTGCCGGACTAGCGGCAGAAGGACAAACCACAATTCAGGGATTACAGCACCTCGATCGCGGCTACGATCGACTCGATATGAAGTTGCAGCAATTGGGAGCTAAAATCCTCCGTGTGGGCGAAACATCAGCAGATGCCGAAATCGCTGCCAGCATCACTAGCCTTTCAAGTTGAAATTGATAGGTTGAGACTGACGGCGAAACAAGGGAAGAGAGAAATCTAAACGCCAACTTCCGGCGCTCAAAATTTCGGGGAGACAAGGTAAAATTTTCTCCCCCTGCTCCCCTGCCCACCCTGGTTAAATCGTTATACTAACTGTGGGTGGCTGTTTATTTAACCAGCCAGATTCCATAGTTGTGTTTTTTATAGCTTGTTGCACTATGTCTTTCTTCAAAACCCCTCTGATTGGTTTAAAAGCTGACTCATTTCGTCATCCGTTAGACCTGGAAGCTACTAAAACGCTCAAGCAAATCCCAGGCATAGATATGTTGGTGCGAAATTGGCTCGGGCCAATGGCAGAGCAGGTTTTCTATGTAGAAAATATTGCTTCCAGCATTCTGGTGGGTGAAAAACAACTACCAGATTTACACAAGCTATTGTTAAACGCTTGTGAAATTCTGGATATAGAACCTCCCCAGTTGTACGTCCGCCAACATCCGGCTCCCAACGCCTATACTTTTGCTGTGCGGGGTAAACAGCCCTTTGTGGTGATCCACACATCCCTAATTGATATCCTCACCCCAGAGGAAATCCAGGCAGTAATTGCCCACGAGTTGGGACATCTCAAGTGTGACCATAGCGTTTACTTGACCCCTGTAAATTTATTAATATTAGCTGCGGCGATTGTGCCCAATGTCGGAACCTTCGTTGCTCAAGCGATACAGGCACAGCTTTTAGAATGGGTGCGCTGTGCTGAGTTTACCTGCGATCGCGCCGCATTACTAGCAACCCAAGATCCGAAAGTTGTGATGTCAGTGTTGATGAAGCTGGCGGGTGGTTCCCCGACTTTAGCGCCACAGCTAAATCTCGATGCCTTTGTTGCCCAAGCCCGCGCTTATGATGACATTAGCAAGACCGAATTAGGTGAAATGGTCAAAGCCGCCCGCACAGCCCAATTAACCCATCCAGTGCCAGTGCTACGGGCACGAGAAATTGACCGTTGGGCAAGCAGCACAGAATATCAATCTTTAATCCAAAGTCATGGATTGAAGTCTAGAAGTAATGAAGTTGCCCCCAAAGGTGGATGGCGAAACTGGTAGAGTTAGTAATGCGATCGCAATTACGAAATTTCTTCAGATAAGCTCTGGGCGATGTCTACAACGGGCTACGCCTACGCACTGTGATGTAAAATACTGGTTCAGCCCAAAAATCAGCTAATGACCTTTTTTAATTAAAAGTTAAAAATTATTCTTCTTGATTAATTTTTAATTAATTTTAGCTACAAGCCCCCACTGATACCGCAGCGCTGGCTCGTTCTAAAGCATCTTGGAATTTTTAATTAATAATTTTTAATTGGAGCAAAGGCCCCAAAGTAATCCCTTACGTTCCAAAGCAATTGATTTATTATTGAATCTAAAGACTACCTTAGAATTCAATCAAAATATAGACGAGGAGGATAGAGATTTAATTATGCGCTTATCACCTATTTACGAGCAAAAATTAGCAGAAGTTAAACAAGAAGGGATTCAAGAAGGAATTCAAGAAGGAATTCAAGTAGAACGTCGTAATCTGATAGAGAATTTGTTGCGAGTTCGCTTTGGTTCGTTAGATGCAGAACTAAGAGTAATTACAGAAGCTTTATTGACATTATCTCCAGAGGAATTTACTCCTTTATTACTGCAACTATCCAGAGAAGAATTATTAGAAAGGTTCCTTTAAAATAACTCAGTTACTAATAAATCGAACAATCGGATTAAAAAACATCCCATTGCTTAACCTACAGCCTCTACCATGACAGTTGTACCCAACGACCATCGCTTTCAACCCATAAATCTCTTTGAGTACGAAAAGCTAGCAAAAGAGCATCTGTCTCAAATGACCCTCGATTACTATAGCAGTGGTGCTTGGGATGAAATCACATTACGAGATAATCGTGCTGCCTTTGAGCGAGTCAAGTTACGACCTCGGATATTAGTTGATGTTAGCGATCGCAATCTCACTACTTCCATTTTAGGACAACCCCTGCAACTACCTTTGTTAATTGCGCCGATGGCTTTTCAATGTCTAGCCCATCCAGACGGAGAAGTGGCTACGGCTCTAGCCGCCGCATCAGCTGGTATAGGTATGGTATTAAGTACAATGTCCACCAAGAGCATTGAAGAAGTAGCGACTGCGTGTGATAAATTTCCAGATTCTCTGCGATGGTTCCAGCTTTACATTCATAAAGACCGAGGATTAACTCGTGCTTTGGTAGAAAAAGCCTATAAAGCTGGGTACAAAGCACTTTGTCTGACAGTAGATGCACCTGTTCTCGGACAGAGGGAGAGAGATAGACGTAACGAGTTTGCTTTACCTCTAGACTTACATTTGGCTAATCTTGCCACCATCTCAGGGCTAGATATTTCCCATGAAAAAGGCGAATCTGGGTTATTTACCTATTTTGCCCAACAGCTAAACCCAGCGGTAACTTGGGACGATTTGGAATGGTTGCAATCTTTGTCTCCACTACCTTTAGTTATCAAAGGAGTTTTACGGGGAGATGATGCTGTGCGGGCTGTAGAATATGGAGCGAAAGCAATTGTTGTTTCCAATCATGGTGGCAGACAACTCGATGGTGCGATCGCTTCTCTAGATGCCCTAGTTGAAATAGTAGCAGCAGTGGATGGTAAAGTAGAAGTGCTGCTAGATGGGGGCATTCGCAGAGGTACAGACATTCTCAAAGCTCTGGCGTTAGGGGCAAAAGCAGTACTAATCGGACGACCTATTTTATGGGGACTAGCAGTAGCAGGACAAGTCGGTGTATCTCACGTCATCTCACTGTTACAAGATGAGTTGAATATAGGGATGGCACTTAGCGGCTGTGCAAAACTACAGGATATTAACCCTAGTTTATTGACCTTGCCACGTCTTTAAGTCTTAATATTAGGGACTTCCAAATAAAAAAATACTCACCCCACAAGATTGGGTAATTTATTTGTTGGAAGTCCCTTATGGTTATTAGAGCTATGATTCCAAAAAAAACTTTGAGAATTAAATTTCAAAGTTGTGACAAAATCCCTTAACTAGAGTATGATAGTTAAGTTGGATCTAATGGGCGGGTGGCGGAATTGGTAGACGCACCACACTCAAAATGTGGCGGCCTTACGGTCATAGGAGTTCGATTCTCCTCCTGCCCACTATCAAGTAAATAGTAAAGAGGTTATAAATTATGCGCCTCAAAAGATGGGAATCTCCCCGTAAAGAAGGCAGAAATGACAAAGGCAGAGGTGGTTCTGCTAGGAAGCGACAACTCAAAAAGCAAAGGCAAATGTTACGGCAAAGGCTTAAAGAAGCTAACAAACCAGAGAATAACAAAAATAATAGAGCAGGGGAAGATAAGTTTATCTTCCCCTTCTTTTTTGAGTTTTTATTTCAGAAAGAAATCAAGCTTAGGTATTTTTCAATACATAGACAAAATTGAATCTGTTGTAGCATTGGAAGATTGCGATAAAAATTTATTCGCAATTATTTAAAATATACTAACTAAAATTAAACCTCTTAAGCGCATACTTACGTGTCAAAATCAGCAAACTGAGTAGCTGATATCTTAACTTTTTCAAGCAAGAATTACGTAAAATATGTTACTCAGTGACAAATTTTCTATAAGAATTTATCGCAATTGTAATGCTTGCATAAACTAATCAAAAATTAATTATGAAGAAAGGATGAATTTTGTCAACCAACCTCTTAAATCTTTAGCTTAAAACAGTAAGCTAGGACACAACAGCAAGTAAATCTAGTATTACTGACTTAAGCCAAAAGTATACTAAGAACGCAATTGCACCTCCACGTGTTAACTTCCAATGATGAGACAAGCCTACAAAAAGTCAGGAGTCATCCAATCCGAATTATTCAATATTTGGAATGGTCTATGTAATCTATGGATTTTTTTCTTGGACACAGGAGTTATTGATGGTGGCAAGAGTGCCTCTACCTACTAAAAAAGTGCTTGATTTTCCTATTACTGCTTTACGCTTTGACCTTCAGATACAAACAATACTGAAGTGGGCAAGTAGGCGTGAAAGTAAAAGTGTGTATGTAGCCAATGTACACATGCTCATTGAAGCTCATTGGAATCCAGAATTTGCTACCGTATTGCGAAATGCAGATATAGTTACTCCTGATGGTATGCCTCTTGTATGGATGATGCGAAAAATGGGCGCGTCTCACCAAGACCGTGTAGCTGGGATGGATATCTTTCTGGCATTGTGTCAGCGAACTCAAACACAAAATCTTAGTATTTTCTTTGTCGGTTCCCAAACAGAAATTCTCTCTAGGATGCAAAAAAGGTTAGAGAAGGAATTTCCACAGATGAAGATTGCGGCGATGGAGCCTCTACCCTTTCGTCCCCTAACTGAAACTGAAGACGAAGCTTTGGTTAAAAAGATTAATTCTAGTGGTGCCAGTGCCGTCTTGGTATCCCTGGGATGTCCTAAGCAAGAAAATTGGATAGCTCAACATAAGGGTAAGATACAAGCTGTGATGATTGGACTGGGTGGAGTTTTTCCAGTTTATGCAGGAATTCACAAGCGTGCGCCCCGCATAATTCGAGACTTAGGACTTGAATGGCTGTATCGATGGATTCAAGAACCGCGCCGACTTTGCAGCCGCTATGCTAAGACCATTCCACTATTTCTATGGCTGGCTACAAAGCAACTACTATCATCAAGTCGGATTGCAGCAGTCTTCCTTCACGAGACTGGGGATTAAGAAAAAGTGAAAAGAAATAATCTAGTTGCCCCTAGCTTTGAATATCAAAGCTAGGGGCAGCTTTTTGAGCTTAAATTTTATAGTAAAAATCCATTATCTGAAATAAACCATTAAAGTACTTGACATTAACCTAGGACTAAGTGTTATATTAACTAGAGTAAGCGCGTTGGGGCGTCGCCAAGTGGTAAGGCAGCGGGTTTTGGTCTCGCCATCCCTGGGTTCGAATCCTAGCGCCCCAGTAAATCTAGAAGAAAGGTATGAAAGCCTGTCTTCTAGATTTTTTAATTAAATATTTTAAGATGCATTGAAACGCATCTAATTCTATAAATGTTACTTATCAGGCGATTTGAGAGCTCGATCGAGAATCTGGCGAGCCTGTTCTGCTTTAGATCGCGCTTCTTGGTAACGCACATTAGCTTGAGCAAAATTTTTGAGGACTTTAAAACCTTCCTTGAGTCGATTAATTTCCTCTTCAGTCACCGAATCATCGGTGAATAGAACGTCAACCGCTTTGCGAATTTCTAACGCTTCAGATCGTGACTCTTGAACTTTTAGCTTGAGTGTAGCTAGGTTACTTAAAACCTGGACAGCTTGTGTAATGGTATCCTCACCGCTAGCAGTATCAATAGGTGACTCTTTAACCTCAATTAATTGTTGAGGGCCAAATCCTTCTTCTAGTTCCGTGGGTAGCTTACCTGCATCCATCAGTTCCATCAGTTGATCCATTGCTTTATCACGGGCTTTGGCTGAATCTTTTCCAGAAACAGTAAGGATAATTTCTGGACTTTGAGCGAGAGTATATTGAACCATATTTGAGCAGAAAATTTGCTGGTTAACCAAGCTGAGGGAAACAATTATAACATGTTGCGTGTCAGGTCATTTGTTGGTTTATCTGTTTCGATGTCGGGTTGCCAAATTGATGTAATTTCATCCTTTATTCCTACCTGGGCTAAGTCGATCAAAATAAAACTTTATACTTAAGAATAGGGTAATAAGTTTCAACAGGAGGGGAGAGCAATGGCTCCCAATCCCACCATCATGCAGGCTGTGGAAAAACTGGGCTACCGTGTCACCGTTGGTGATGTGGCAACCCAGGCAGGATTGAACGTCGCTGAAGCTAATCAAAGCTTGTTGGCCCTGGCATCTGATGCTGGCGGACATTTGCAGGTAGCGGATTCAGGTGATATAGTTTACCTTTTTCCTCAAAATTTTCGAGCAATTTTACGTAATAAATACTTCCAGTTACAATTGCAGGAATGGTGGAAAAAGGTCTGGAGTGTACTGTTTTATCTGATTCGCATTTCTTTTGGAATTTTCTTAACTGTTTCCATCGCTCTGATAACTGTTACTATCTTCATTATCATTACTGCTGCCAATTCAGACCGTAACGGCGACAATCGGGGCAGTAATTCTGGTGGTGGGGGTTTCTTCTATTTTCCAAATTTATTCTGGTATCTTAGCCCAAATTATGAGACTCACTACCAGGAACGACGACGTGGAAGCCGAGAAGAAAGCAATCTGAATTTCTTTGAAGCCATATTTTCATTTTTGTTTGGCGATGGGAATCCTAACGCCAAATTAGACGAACGTCGCTGGCAAGAAATTGCTACGGTGATTCGGAGTAATCGTGGCGCAGTGGTAGCAGAACAAATTGCCCCATACTTGGATGATATTGGTGAAGGATATACAAGAGAGTACGAAGATTACATGCTGCCCGTTCTGACACGATTTAATGGGCAACCAGCGGTAAGTCCCGAAGGACAAATTGTTTATTACTTCCCAGAGTTACAGGTGAGTGCAGTTAAAAAGCGCCGTCATTCAATCTCACCTTACTTAGAGGAATTGCCTTGGCGTTTTAGTGCCGCAAGTTCAGGGCAAATTATGTTGAGTGCGGGGTTGGGTGTATTAAATTTTGTTGGTGCTTTAGTATTAGGAAGTTTGTTGAGAGATGGCACTGTTGCTGTCCAATTGGGTGGACTAGTAGCTTTTGTGCAAGGAATTTATTGGCTGCTATTGGCTTACGGAGCAGGTTTCTTAGGTATACCGTTATTGCGTTATTTCTGGATTCGGTGGCGTAATCCCAAAATTGCCGATCGCAACCGCGATCGCCTTTCTAGATCGCGGCTATTGGCAGATCCTGATGCACCTTTGCAACAAAAAATCAACTATGCCCAACAATTTGCCACAGAAAAAGTCATTAGTAAGGAAGATTTAGTCTATTCTAGCGAAACTGACTTACTCGACCAGGAAGTTGAGCGTTCTGCACAGATTGATGCTGAATGGCAACGGCGGTTAGACGAGTCATAAGCAATTCGCTCAGTCAAAGCCCTGGTTGACTTTGAACTTGAATACTACCTTTGCGTGCTTGGACGATCGCCATTAACTCGGTAGATAAGATGCGTTTCCCCTGATTTATCCACCTTGAGGTTTTGATAGTGCTTGTAATTCTTCCCAAGTGTAGTGACGGGGTAGTTCAATTGGTTTGTCATTGGCTCCTAATCTCAATCCAATTGTTGGCTGGAGTTCTTCAATGAATTCCTCGGTGTATCCCGCTAGCTGATTACCTGCAACGCCACCGACGATCGCTCCTGCAACCCCAGCGATCGCAGCACCAACTTTACCACCAATTGAGTGACCGAGTGCGGCTCCTGCTGCGCCACCTCCCACAGCGCCTAAACTTGTAGCTATGGGATGAGAATCTGTTGCAACCGAGCCGATTTGTTGAGATTCAATCTGCGGTTCATCGTTTGTCATCATGTTCCTCCTTGTGATTTCAAGCGTTCAGCTATGCTATCGCCAACGCGCAACGCATTCGCCATAATCGTTAATGTCGGGTTAGCACCTGAATTTGACGGAAAGAAACTACTATCTACTACATAGAGATTATCAACATCATGAGTACGGCAATTGATGTCAAGGACTGAGGTTTTAGGATCGTTGCCAAATCGACAAGTACCGCATTGATGAGCAACAGCTTCTTCAGGTAAGTTTGTGCGGGGATAAAGGCTAAATGGTAGGGCGTGTTTAGCGGAGTGAGGGATTGATTTTAATACAGATGTCCAACGATGGATTAAGCGATCGCTTGCTTCGGTATTATTCAATGTATATTCAACATGAATCTTGTCACCCACGACGCTAATCCGATTATTTGGATCTGGTAAATCTTCTGTTTGCAACCACCAGCCAACGGATCTTTCCGCAAGCAAATGTCGCTCATACTGAGGAATCAATTTTACAAACGGAGCCATAAGCGGTGGAGCCTCTGCGGGAATCATATCGGCTAGGACATTGCCCGTATTTTGCACCATCCCCATCGGATAAGGAAAATCCGGCTCTCCCCAATAAAAATCGTTGACGGCGATCGTTTTTTGAAAGTTGGCGCGATTCACTTCTAGATGGATGGAAACGATCGCGGTTTCCAACTGTTTCATGAAATTCCGCCCCACTTGAGCGGAACTGTTGGCTAATCCATTAGGATGCTTGTCGTTAGCAGACCTTAATAACAAAGCCGCTGAGTTGACAGAACCACAGGCAACAACCACAATATCACTTGCAAAGCAATGCCTCTCCCCGGCAATTTCAGTTTCTACACTTGTCACCTCTCGTCCTGATTCGCTGGTGTGCAACCGCAAGACTTTGGCATTAGTTAAAAGGGTGAAATTAGCATACATTTCGCGGGTGGGACGAATGGCATTGACATCTGCATCGGCTTTTGCATCTACCAGACAGGGATATCCATCAAAGGTATCGCAGCGAATGCAGGGGCTTTTGGTGCGATCGCTTTCATTGAGTTTTAATCCTAATGGTAGATGAAATGGGTAATAACCCAGTTCGCGGATGCCGTCAGCAAGAGACTCCATATCCGGCTCATGACTCACTGGCGGATAGGGATATGGTTCGCTACGAGGTGGTTCGGTGGGATCTTCTCCTTCTTGACCATGCACATCATACAGCTTTTCTGCCTGGGTGTAGTATGGCTCAAAGTCTGAGTACTTGAGCGGCCATTCTGGAGAAATTCCTCCTTTGTGAATTACCCTTTCAAAATCTCGCTCTCGTAATCTAATCAGAGCGGCACCGTAGAGTTTGGTATTGCCGCCAACCCAGTAGCCTGTCTGTGGTTTAAAGGCAATACCATCTTTGTTATACCATTCCTCATCTGTGTGGTAACGGTTTTTTTGATAGACCTCCTCTGGAATCCAGTTAGCTTTCTCTCTGGGCAAAAAATCGCCTCGTTCTAGCACTAGAATTTTTTTACCTGTGGGTGCGAGGCGGTGAGCTAGTGTACCTCCACCGGCTCCCGTACCAATAATGATGATGTCGTAGTGTTCTGTAATGTTCATTAATATATGCAGGAGGTTGCAAATTATTTTTATCTCTGCTTTCTTCTCAATAATGGGCAATATCGCCTGCGGCATAGATGCCATCAGCTAACTGCACGCAAGTATTCATTCCCCTACATCCGCTTCCTTCACAAACTTGCAACCGAGCCACCATCTACCCGATAGTTAGAACCAACCACAAAGCTTGATTGCTCAGAGCAAAGGAATGCAATCACAGCCGCTACTTCTTCGGGTTTACCACGTCGTTTGAGTTCGATGTGAGGGCGCTGTTCATCAAGAAAACTATTAACTGCTTCATCAAAGCTGACACCCAGTTCTTTTGAGCGCTTTTCCATCATTGCGTCAGTCATTGAGGTAGCGATATAGGCAGGAGAAACTGCATTTACCAGTACGCCATCTTTTGCATAAGCTTTAGATAAATTTTTAGCAAGATTCAGTACAGCCGCTTTGCAAGCGCAGTAAGGTATCTCTTCTGGGTAGGGTTGTAGTGCATCTTCCGAACTGATGAGGATGACTCTTCCCCAACCAGCTTCACGCATCGCTCCGATAAAAGCGCGACAGGTGCGTACCGTCGCCATCAAGTCAACGTCAATTGTCTTATACCACTCCTCATCACTCAGTTCGAGGAAATCTCCCGTAGCACCTGTAATTCCTGCTGCATGAACGAGAATGTGAACTGTTCCAAAGCGCTTAAGAATTTGCTCTTTGGCAGCTTCAATTTCTTTAGGCTGAGTGAGGTCTGCTTGAACCGGAAATATTTCTCCAAACTTTCTCAGTTCCTCAGTCGCCTGCTGAAGATTTTCTGAAGTCTTATCGATAATAGTAACCTTTGCACCCTCAAGAGCTAGCAGTTTAGCTGTCGCTTTCCCAATGCCGGAATCACCTCCAGTAACTACAGCGACTTTACCTTTAAGACCAAGATCCATAAGCTATTTCTCTATTTTTTAAATTAGGAACAATTTATGCAAAGCCGATTAATTCAGAGATATTCAGATAATTTTTGCTCGCCCGCTTTAATTACTTTATGTCACAAATTTTTAATTTTCAACTCATCAATGGTATATATCCCAAATGATAAATTCAGCCTTTGGACATAGGTAAACTTGGAAAACAATTGTTTTAACTGAGATTTTTAACTAAGAAGTGGGAAAAACTTTGGCATAGACTGTTTGCTTAAGGCAAGAGACGCGATAAATCGCCGTCTTTACAATAATCAGTCCTTCGTCCTGACGGCGATTTATCGCGTCTTTGGGATCTATTATTTTCATCAAATAACCTTAACCGAACCGTATGGGTTATTTCTATAAGCGAAAAAGACTTCTAATAGAAACGCTCGCTTGAATAGATTAACATAGTTTATTAATTTAAACATTATTTTAATAACAATAAACTATATCTATAGTTTGAGGCATATTATAGGTTATTCAATAATAATTATATTTATAAAAAATACCTGAAATATTATACTTAATAGCTAACACAAAACATGTTTTAATAAAAAACACAAGTGTACTTTGAGAGCAATTTTGTATTTACTTGAACCTGCTATCTATCGACAGTAAGCAAGTTAAATAAGCAGAGATTATTATGGCTAAAACCATTGAGATTTACGACGATCGCTTGCGTGCTATTGTATCTCTAGATGCTTCACTCCAAAAGCTAGCCAACGGTGCAGTTCATAGTGAGGGGCCTGTTTACTTTCACGAAGACAACAGTGTTGTGTGGAGTGATGCTCACGGCAACCGCCTGTTACGTTGGAGTCCTAGCGACGATGTGAGTGTCCTACGCGATCCATCTGATTATCAAAGCGGTAATTACCGTGACTTAGAGGGTCGCTTAGTTGCGTGTTCATCTGGCTTGCGTGCCATCATCCGCCGCGAACACAATGGTGAGTGGAAGGTTTTAGTCGATCGCTACCAAGGCAAACGCCTGAACAGTCCAAATGATTTAGTAGTGAAAAGTGACGGTACAATTTGGTTTACCGATCCGCCTTATGGCATCACCGAGCCAAATCAAGGTTACGGCGGCGAACAGGAACAACCCGGAAATTTTGTATACCGCTTTGATTCAGTAACAGGTGAGATTTATCCAGTAGTAACGGATATGATGCGTCCGAATGGGCTGGCTTTCAGTCCAGACGAAAGCCTCCTGTATGTTTCAGATACAGCTGCGTTTAATATACCTGGGGGGCCTCATGACATCTGCGTGTATGAGTTCGTGGGCAATCGCCATTTGACGAATGGCCGTGTGTTTGCAGTCATCGAACCAGGACAACCCGATGGATTTCGGGTGGATAAGTACGGTAATGTTTTTACTAGTTCTGAAGATAGCGTGCAGATATACGCCCCCGATGGGACTCAGTTGGGAAAAATTCTTGTACCGGAGACACCCACTAATCTGACTTTCGGTGGTAACGAAGGCGATCGCCTTTTTATCACAGCCGGTCATTCCTTATATGCTATCGACCTTAATACCCGTGGTGTACAGCAATGATTTATAAATTTGCGACTGGTGTAGCGATCGCTTTTTTTCTCGGTTCATTTAATTTCCCACAGCTAAGTCCACACTTGTTAAGTTCACTCTCTCCTGTGTATCCTGACGGATTTCCCGGATTAGCACTTTTCCTGCTAAGAGTTAGTCTTGGCTGGTTGTTTATATTACATGGCTATCCGAAGATAACGCATCTTCAGCAGTGGGCTGAGTCTCTAAAAACGCCTGTCGTTCTTTGCTTTTTATCAGCTGCATCTATGGTAGGTGGCGGAATTTTTCTAATTATTGGATTCCTGACACTTTTAGACACTTTGCCCATTCTCTGCTCAATGATTTTTGCGATATATTTAGATATTTCTGGAAGTAAACCTTTTGTAGCTCAAGATCCATACTTAATTCCAGAAGACCAGTATAAAGGCCCTTTAGGCAAAGGCGAACCGCCAAGTTGGGAAAAAGCGTTTATGTACTGCGTCATGCTAATTGCGATCGCGGTTTTAGGCCCTGGTGCTTATTCCCTAGATACTCTCATTTTTGGACGGTGAACATAGCTATTTTCAGGTAAATATACCTTTTTATGCCGCGCAATGGCGCAAAGAAGAACGCTAAAAATCTAGTATAAATAAGTGAAGCCTGCTGCAATCACTCCTGCCTTGAGGTGGATAACTGTCAAACCCTAGTCCTCGAAGGAGTGAAACTGTATGAGGATAATATTCTATTAATGTTCAGTGTCAATTTAGACACTATTTTGATTTCGATACTGATTTAAAGTTATACTAGATATAATAAAGTTACTGAACACAAAAGTATGTTGCCCGATAAAAGCAGCTTTGTGACAATTGATATTGACAGTCAATTACATATTTCATTCCAGTCATCGGCAGAAGCTAAAATAGCAATCAAAGAATTGAAGCTAAAAAAGAAAGAGTATGCTTTCGTAAAAAGAGAAATATCTCAACAGCAGAAGATAATCCGTGCAGAATATACAGATAGAGTTCGTCAAAGAGGCTCTAAAATCAGAGGTGGTGGTAGTATCGGTCGCGTTGTACGAACTATTCAAACAATTAATCGTGATGGCGATCGCCGTGCTTTAGCGCAACAGCTTACACCGTTAGAGCAGCAGAAAAATGCTGTTGATGGAATTATTAATGCAATCGATCAAGCAATTTTACAAATTGAAAGATACATCATTGAAAATTCTTAATCCAGTGTGTTTGATTATCTTCGCCGATGAGCTTTGCTGTTATTCCGCAATTATTAAAATTGCATGTCCGTCAGGGTCTTTAACTAAACAACCCTTGCGATAAGGACTTCCACTATCAGTAAACTGTACAACCCGTGGTGATATAAACTGAACTTCATTCTGCCGCAATATCTCTACCACCTGCTCAATGTCATTGACAACAAGCTCAATTTGCATGTGTGCAATATCAGAACTTTTCCAGTCACTCGGTATAGGACGACCTTTTCCAGGCACGAGATAGTCTAGCAATTCAATCCCTAAGCCGCCTTGAGCAGGTCGCAGTGATGTAATTCGGACTTTGGCTCCTGGCAAATTATCTAAGCTCGTTTGGGTTGCACGCCAGTTAAGATTGCGGCTATCGACTTGCATTCCTAGGAGGTCGCGGTAAAAGTATATATTCTGCTCGGTGTTAGAAACTGCGTAGGCGTAGCCCGTCGTAGACATCGCACTATGATCGATTCCCAAAAACAAGCGATTCGTGTCCTGATGCCACTTGTCTTGTCCTTTATCGGCAGGAAACCAAATTAACTCTAAATCATGACCATCAGGGTCTTTAAACTTAAAGGCGCGGACACCACCAGATGTTTCATTATCGGATAGGATTGTCTGCGGAGCAACTGAAATGGGTTCAATCGGAAATGAACACACTTGTGCATAAGCGCGATCCATATCACTCACCACAATTGCGAAATGTTGAAACCAAATGTCATTACTTTGAGAATCTTTGGGGATGGGTTTTCCCTTAATATTGAGATACTCCATCAACTCGATGAGTTCATCACCTAGTTGTAAGGTGACAATGCGAATTTTTGCCTCAGTTATCCCTTGCAAGTCGCTGTAATCTTGTCCTTCAACTGTGATATCAGAAACTAGTTCAAACCCCAGCGCTTGCGTGTAGAAATCAACAGAGCGATTGCAGCTTGTCACCGTTAATCCAATAGCTCGAATTTTTTGTACCTGTACAGAGGTTTTACTAGGCATATTCATCAACCAATGCTCCTTTTATCAATCTCTACTCCCCTTTATCTTCATCTCCCAACATTTTCAGTAATTTTCTCGCAGCGAGAAGACCCACGACTCCTACACCGACTATTTCCACCGCTTGCACCACTTTTTTCCCGACATCATGAGGATCGAGGTGATGGTGAAAAATCTCTTCATCCACCCATTCAGTTGTGGCTTTGAAGTCATGAATTGCTGTTGGCAAGAGCGTTAAATAAGTGCCTTGACGGATTAAATGCGCGGTTTCGCCTGAAACTTCAAAAGCATTGAAAAGGTTAGCAGCAGCATGATTTATCCCTAATTTCAAAAGGGTTCCTCGGATGTTAACACTAACAGGTTTGAGTTCTTTCCCAAGAGCGATCGCTTTCAAATTATGGGCAATATTAGCTCCTTGCTGATAAGCTACTTGAGCCGTAGGTGGTAGCGAATTATCCTGAACTGCTGCACAATCACCACCGACAAACACTTCTGGGAAATCGAGCAATTGCAAGGTGGGAGTCACTAAGGGGCGATCGCGACGATCCCGATGTTCTTGAGGAATTGGCAAGTTTTTAATTAGTGGATGGGTAGAAGTGCCAGCAGTCCAAACTGTAGTATGTGTTGCTAATGTCTCTATTTTATTCTTATGCTTATATTGAATTGAGTTGGCAAGAATAGCAGTCGCTTCAGCTTCCACAATTATCTCTATTGGCACAGCACGTTTCTTCAATTCCCGTTCTGCAATTTCACGCAATGGGTTATTAATATCGCCATCGAGGATTTCTTTACCATGATTGAGTAGTACTACACGAATTTCACTCGAATTTCCTCCCAAGGCGCTATACCAATGTGGGAGAAAATCAGCTAAAGTGGCTGCCATTTCCACACCACTAGCACCACCACCAACTACGACTACTGTTAATAGTTGACGGCGTTGTTCTGAATCTTCAGCTTTAATTGCTTTTTGTAAACAGTCACGTAAATGTCTCTCAAGAGCGATCGCATCTGCTTGCGTCCAGAAAGGAAAGGCATTAACATTCGCACCCTCAACCTGATGATAGCCAGTAACACTCCCCAAAGCTAATACTAAGTTGCTGTAGTTATAGGAGTTTCCTGAAGTTAATTTGACTTCCCGTTGATGCAAGTCTATCGATTCCACTGTATCTTGCACAAAGATGACACCACTACCTTTAAGTAGTTCCGAAAAACGTGGGACTACCTGAAAGTTATCCATCTCGCCATCGAAATATTCATATAGTAGCGGCTTAAAGCAAAAGCGCTCGTCTTTATCAATCAAGATAACAGAACGAGGATAATGTTCGTGAGCTAAGTGTAAGGCTGTAAATAGACCTGCAAAACCACCGCCGACAATCACAGTTTGATAGACTGGGCTGTTCATAAAATCCCTCGTAAATCTTGTGAAATTAGAATATTTAATTAATCAAAGCTTTGCTAGATGAATAAAAACAAAGCTATCACAATAGCGCTGAGGAACACAGCCAATGCAATAGCGTATTCAACTCTGCGACTAAAAAATCCTACAGCAGCAATCAGAGCGATCGCTAGCCCAATAATGCCAACATATTGCTCTTTTTGTAACCCGCGTGCAATTAGTGGGTCATTACCTGGTGCTGGAGTTTCTTGAATTGTTTTTGGGGCGCGTTCTGAGGCTGGGATCTCTTGTAAGAATAAATTCATCAAATTACTCCTTAAAACAATGGGATTTCTGATTTTTTTATGTCCGCCAAAGATAGATAAGCGAGAAAAGAAAGACCCAAACTACATCAACAAAATGCCAAAACAGAGTAGTCGCACTTGTACCGAAGTGAGTCTGATTATAGTTGCCTGGAATGAATGAGCGAATCAGCATAATTATCTGAAGCACAACACCAGCCAGAACGTGTAGACCGTGGAAGCCTGTTAGTAAGTAAAATGTCGAACCAACTAAGCCTGTAGTAATCTTAAAATCGAGACTTTTCCACTCAATTAACAGACCAACTAAGAAGTAACTTCCCATTGCGATCGTTATCAGCCATAGCCAGCGAAATTTGCTAAGTTGATTCCGCTTGAGGGCATTTTCTGCTGGTTGAATGACAAAGCTACTAGAAAGTAATACTACCGTATTAATAACCACAAGTGTAGATAATTCCGGCCCAGAAATACCCGGTGGTAGCCAGTTATTAGTAGTCAGTCGTAGAGCAACATAAGTAAAGATAAAACTCAAAAAGATAATGCTTTCTGACAGCAGGAAGATGGTAAATCCAAACATTCCTTTACCATGACGATCTTCATGAGTACCGCCACCACTTGGTAGGAAGCGCTGTAACCAATTTGGCAAGCGTCGCCGCCACAAATCAAAACGGATAGGACTTTCATCTATATGACGACGTTGCATAATTCTAGGGACTGGGGACTGGGGATTGG
>NZ_NOLI01000133.1:0-21370 GCF_002245975.1 Nostoc sp. 'Peltigera membranacea cyanobiont' 213
CCCCTTAAAATGATTATCATTATTGTTTAAAATTGGATTCTTGGTTTTTGTTGATTAATTTATTCTTTGGAAGTCCCTTAGAAGCAGTAACTAAACAACCCGAAAATGTGAGTACTATTAAATCAATAGAAGAAAATCATTTTGCTTTTGAAAATGTCACTTTACAAACGCCAAACTATGAACAGGTAATTGTCGAAGATTTGTCTCTCACTGTTCAACCAGGAGAAGGTTTATTGATTGTGGGGCCAAGTGGCCGAGGTAAAAGTTCTCTATTGAGAGCGATCGCTGGTTTGTGGAATGCGGGGACTGGTCGTCTGGTGCGACCTCCCTTAGAAGAAGTCTTATTCTTACCCCAACGTCCTTATATAATCTTAGGAACTTTGCGCGAACAGTTACTTTATCCTAAAACTAATCGTCAAATGAGCGATACAGAACTTAAAGAAGTTTTGCAACAAGTTAATTTGCAAAACTTAGTAAGTCGAGTCGATGGTTTTGATACAGAAGTTCCTTGGGAGAACATATTATCGCTAGGAGAACAACAACGTCTGGCATTTGCACGTCTGTTAGTTACTCATCCTAGATTCACTATATTAGATGAAGCGACTAGTGCGTTGGATTTGAAAAATGAAGGAAGTTTATATCAGCAGTTACAAGAGACAAAAACAACGTTTATTAGTGTTGGACATAGGGAAAGTCTATTTAATTATCACCAATGGGTTTTGGAACTTTCACAAGATTCTAGTTGGCAAATTTTGACTGTGCAGGATTATCGAAATCAAAAAGCAAGCATTCCTAAACCCTCTGCAAATACTCCAGCTAAAATAGATGATTCTTCTAAAGAAAAATCTCCAAATAAGTTAGAAATTAGTACAAGTGGGGGGCTTTCACATAAAGAAATTAATGCCTTAACGAACTATTCTCTTAGCACTATTAGAAGCAAGGCAAGTAAAGGAGAGTCGATCGCTACTACGGACGGCTTTATCTACCGCTATGACAAAGACCCAAAGGGATCGAAATGGGTTAGAGTTTAGCCCGCACTGATACAGCTAATTTAGGTATTGTATAAGCACAGATTAGTAGACAACAAAACAAAAAAGTCCTGAACATAATAAACAATCTCTAAGCTCGACTTTATCCAAAATTAAGAACTCGGTTTTCTTTCTCCGGCGAAAACCCTGGCTTTTTAGTTTTTCCATGTCACAGATTATGGATGAAGTTAAAATCCACAGAGATGGATTTTGCCTGTGTCGTTACGGTTCCTAACTGCCTTTTTAACTAAATCCGCCTTTCTGGGTCGGTAATTCTGCAATCATTTTGCAGTAGAATTAATCGTCTAGATACAGGAGGGCTTTAAGATGACTCGTGTCATCATTGTGCGCCACGGTCAAAGCGGTTATAATACCGAGCGGCGTATTCAGGGACGCACTGATGCGTCAACATTAACCGAAAAAGGTCGTAACGATGCCAGTAAAGCTGGCAAAGCCCTCAGCAATATTGTATTTAATGCTATTTATAGCAGTCCCTTGCAACGAGCGAAACACACAGCAGATATTATCCATAGTCAGTTAGCTACTCATGCTGAACAGTCTGCTGTAATCCAAGTTTCTGATTTGCTGCTAGAAATCGACCTCCCTTTATGGGCAGGGCTGGTAACTGCCGAAGTCAAGCAGAAGTTTGCCGAAGACTACCGCACTTGGCATCAGCGCCCCGACGAACTGCGGATGCTGCTAAATGATGCAGAGGGAACAAGAGAACATTTTCCTGTTCTTGCTTTATACGAACAAGCACGGCAGTTTTGGCAAGAAACTTTGTCTCAACATCAAGGCGAAACTATTCTGATAGTGGGGCATAACGGCATTAATCGCGCCCTCATTAGCACAGCTTTGGGAATCTCTGCAAGTCGCTACCATTCAATCCAGCAATCTAACTGTGGCATCAGCGTACTTAATTTTGCTGGGGGATTGGGTGAACCAGTCCAGCTAGAATCTTTAAATCAGACGCAACACACTGGAGAGGCTTTACCTTCATTGCGACCAGATCATCAAGGAGTACGGTTGTTGCTAGTGCGTCATGGCGAAACCGACTGGAATCGCCAAACCAGGTTTCAAGGACAAATTGATGTTCCCCTGAATGACAACGGCAGACAACAATCGCAAAAAGCAGGCGAATTTCTTCAAGAGGTAGCGATTGATTTTGCTGTAAGTAGTACAATGCTGCGCCCTAAAGAAACAGCAGAAATTATCTTAAAACAGCATCCTAATGTAAAGTTAGACTTGCAAGATGGTTTAAGAGAAATCAGCCACGGACTTTGGGAAGGAAAATTAGAAACAGAGATAGAGCAAGAGTTTCCCGGAGAGTTGCAACGCTGGCGGTTAGTACCAGCCCAAGTGCAAATGCCTGAAGGGGAAAATTTGCAAGAGGTGTGGGAACGCAGCGTTGCAGCTTGGCAATCAATTGTGGAAGCAGCATTAACTAATCAATTCAAAACTGTATTAGTGGTAGCTCATGATGCTACTAATAAAACTCTACTTTGTCACATTCTAGGTTTATCGCTAGAAAATTTCTGGAATTTCCGTCAGGGTAATGGCGCAGTCAGCGTTATCGATTACCTTTCTGGAATCGATGGTTTCCCAGTACTGCAAGCAATGAACATCACCGCTCACTTCGGTGGAGGCGTACTAGATAAAACAGCAGCAGGGGCATTGTAAAAAAGTTAGGATACGCGATTAATCGCGTCTGTACAAGAGTGAGGAGTTAGGAATAAAGTTAGGAGTGAAAAATATGAGTGATGAATAAAGTTAAAAATGATGGGCAAGGAACAACTAATTCCTAACTCATAACTTATAACTCCTAACCCCTAACTTTATTCTTGATTCCTAACTAAAAAGTTTTATGGCTGAACTGCTACAAAAAGTACGGGTAATTGACCCAGTTTCTAAAATCGACGAACTCTTTGATGTGCTAATTGCTGATGGTTATATTAAAGAAGTAGCTTCGCACATTGCTGATATTCATTCCGATATTCAAATTAGAGATTGTCAGGGATTAGTTCTCGGGCCTGGGTTAGTGGATTTGTACAGCCACTCCGGTGAACCAGGATTTGAAGAACGGGAAACCCTCTTGTCTCTTTTAAAATCTGCTGCTGCTGGCGGCTTTACCAGAGTTAGCATTCTACCCGATACATCCCCAGCTATTGATAATCCTGCACTTGTGGCACAGTTGCAGCAGAAAAGGGCAGAGGATAATTTATCTCCCCTGCTCCCCTGCTCCCCTGCTCCCCTGCTTCATATCTGGGGTGCTATTACCCTAGATGTTGCTGGGAAGCAAATGACGGAATTAGCAGATTTAGCGTCTGCTGGAGTTGTTGGTTTTAGCGATGGTAAGCCCTTTGAAAATTTGGCGCTGGTGCGGCGAGTGTTAGAGTATCTCCAGCCGTTGGGTAAACCAGTCGCATTTTGGCCTAGCGATCGCCAGTTAACAGCAAATGGTGTAATGAGAGAAGGGGTAGATGCGCTCCGTTTCGGTTTACCACCCATACCCGCCAGTGCCGAAACCACTGCGATCGCAGCTATGCTTGAATTGGTTGCAGCCATCGGTACACCAGTTCATATCATGCGCGTCTCCACATCTCGCAGCGTGGAATTAATCGCCTCAGCCAAAGCTGCTGGTTTACCCATCACCGCCAGCACCACCTGGATGCACCTTTTACTTGATACAAAAGCAGTTAAGAGTTATCACACTAGCTTGCATTTAGACCCGCCTTTAGGCAATCCCAGTGATGTGGTGGCCTTGCGTGCGGGGGTACGTACAGGGGTTATAGATGCGATCGCGATCGATCACACACCCTACAGCTACGAAGAAAAAGTCCAAGCCTTTGCTGAAGCACCTCCAGGAGCAATTGGTTTAGAGTTAGCATTACCTTTGCTGTGGCAATATCTAGTTGAAACTGAAGAATTTACAGCTTTAGAGTTATGGCGGGCATTAAGTACGAGTCCAGCAGAGTGTTTGGGGCAAAAAGTCAGTGCGATTCTACCTCATCAACCAGCAGAACTTACTTTATTTGACCCCCAGCAAACCTGGAAAGTCGAGCGAAAAAGTCTTTATACACTTTCACAAAATACACCTTGGTTAGGACAACAATTGAAGGGTCATGTTGTGCAAACGTGGTGTTGAAATAATTCGTAATTCGTAATGACGACACCAAAGATATAAAAGTTCTTAATTTTGAATTTTCCCATACTGCCCAGCAAAATCTAGAGAAACTTGGAAAGCAGCTAGTCATACAGCCAGGTAGGAGGTTGACAGCGACTAGCTTACAACACAGCAATAGATGTAACTATTGGTGAAACAAATCTCTTTGCAAGGTGCTTGATTATTCTAGCTGTCTGTGATAGATTTCTTTTCATCCTCTAACTACGGTAACACAATAGATTTATCGTAGTTTATGAAATTTCGTTAACCTAGTTACAAGGATTTGGAATCGAGTTTATCTATTACACGCAGTACATTGCGAACCAACGAACTAGAAATTAATCTCTAAGCCAGGGCAACCTTATGAGCAAAATACGTGCTGTGATTGTTGACCCCAGCCAGGGCGTTTGGCACTGAGTGAAGTGAATACACCAAAGCCTGCCCTGGATTATGGATATTTACAAGATACTCAATCTGGAGATGGAAATAATATTGATGTCTGGATAGGTAGCTTGTTGAATCAAACAGTAACTGCCGTCATTTGTAGTGTTGATTTAGAAAAGCGGGATACAGAAATCAAGATACTTCTGGGTTGTACATCTGACGAAAGACAAGCCATTTTAGATATCCATAATATAGGCTCTCAATCGGCAATATTATTGGTTCGTAAGTAAATTACATTTATGAGGGTAAATTTGTATGAGTTTAGAACTAAAACTATCAGGTAAAACTGCGATCGTCACAGGCGGAAGTGCGGGAATTGGGTTAGCTACTGCCAAAGCCCTTTATAGTGAAGGTGTGAATGTTGCGATCGCAGCCCGCAATCAAGAAAGACTAGAAAATGCAGTAGTTGCCATCCAGTCGCTACCAATATCAGGGGCGAAAGTTATTGCCATCAGTGCTGATTTAACAAAAGCAGAAGATATTGAGAAAGTTGTCTCCACAACATTAGCCCAGTTTAATCAGATTGATATCTTGATTAACAATGCCGGATCAGCCCGTGCTGGCTCTTTCCTAGAATCCACTGATGATTTATTTTTGGATGCTTGGAACTTAAAATTATTGGGCTACATCCGCCTAGTTAGAGCCGTCGTTCCCCATCAAAAAAGCCGGGGTGATGGACGAATTGTTAATATAGTTGGCGGTGCAGGACGTACACCTCGCCCTAACTTCCTCGCTGGTGGTACAAGCAATGCTGCTTTGCTCAACTTCACAAAGGGCATTTCTAAAGAGCTAGCTGAGTACAAGATTCGCATAAATGCCATATCGCCCGGTGCTACAGCTACTGAGCGTGCCGAGACTTTAGCTCGGCAAAACGCCCAAGCGCAAGGGATCGCTGTTGAGCAAGTGAAGGCACAAAACCTCCAAAGTATTCCTTTAAAAAGAATCGCCCAGCCAGAAGAAATTGCCGCATTAGCCTTATTTTTGGTGTCCGATCTAGCTGCATCAATTACAGGAACAGAGATTATCGTTGATGGCGGTTCTACTCCTGGTGTTTAGCAATTCAAAGGAATCAGAAATCAGCAGATGTTTCCAATTTTAGATTTTTCCTTCAATCCAAAATTGAATGCTGACTACCTAAGTAAAAACATTAGCCTTTGCAAGGTGACTTGTAAAATCTCTTTTTTCTCTCTGCGCCTCTCTGCGGTTAAAAATCTTTTATTTAACCACAGAGGCACAGAGAACACAGAGTCAAGAGATTGGAATTTCTTGATGCAAATTTTCACTCAACTTGAAAAGGCTAGTCCCAAACATAAACTTATTGGAGATAAAAACATGGGTTCTCAATACTTTGATATCAAACCAGTTGCAGGACGGATCGGTGCTGAAATTATCGGTGTTAATCTGAGTTCTAATCTCAGCGATGACATTATCAGCGATATTCGTAAGACTTTAGTCAAACACAAAGCGATCTTTTTCCGAGATCAGCAACAACTCGATGCTGATGGACAGGTTGCCTTCGCTCGTCGTTTCGGTAAACTGACAACAGCCCATCCCACTGTACCATCGCTGCCAGAAAACCCAGAAGTTTTAGACCTGAATTATGGGCGCACCACTTCCCGCGCCAATAACTGGCATACCGATGTGACATTTGTAGACAGTCCTCCTCTCGGCTCTATCTTACGAGCGCTTGATATTCCCCCAACCGGTGGCGATACAATCTGGGCAAACTCTGTGACTGCATACCAAGATTTACCTACCCATCTGCGTAATCTCGCCGATCAACTTTGGGCAGTACACAGCAACGCTTACGACTATGCAACTGGATTCGACCTACCTGAAGATGTCAAAGCTCAACGGGCTGTCTTCACCTCGACTGTATACGAGACTCTGCACCCAGTTGTACGCATCCATCCTGAATCTGGGGAGCGGGGGCTATTTATCGGTGGATTTGTGCGCCAGTTCCGTGGTTTATCAACGACTGAATCGGATGATATTCTCCGGCTGTTGCAAGCATACATAACCCGTCCTGAGAACACAGTTCGTTGGCGTTGGCAAGTTGGTGATGTAGCCTTTTGGGATAATCGGGCTACTCAACATTATGCGATCGCAGATTACGAAAACCAGCCCCGCCGCGTTCAACGAGTGACAATTGTCGGCGATCTCCCAGTTGGCATTGATGGTAAACAAAGTGAGGCTATCAAGGGAGACGCTTCTAAATACAACCGACGCGAGGCGGTGACTGCGTAATATTTTGGTATTGAGCATTCCGCATGGGGCAGAACGCTGCCCCTAAGAGGATATTTTAAGCTGGAAAAGTTTTGAGGAAATCATCCCCAGGAATCACGCTAGTGTAAAAAGTGTATTTGCGATTAGCAACATAACGGCGGTCTTGTTTAATAATCCTCATAAACTCTCTATGTCCGTCACGAGTCCGTCCTACTAAACAACCCGCACTAGCAAGGCGAATATCATTCCTGGGGAAATCAAAGCCGTAGTGTTGATTCACATAAAAATTATCACCTGTATCAAGCTTGTCGCCAGTCCGTTTAAAATCTTGGTTGAAATCTCTACAAACAGTTATATCTCCAACTTGCACTAATGCTTCGTGAGGTTCTGCTGTGCCGTGGATGCCAACAGCCCAAGCTTTGTATTGCCCAAACTGAATTCTTGCTGCTCCTTTGGGATTCATCGGATTATAAGTGTAGTACTTCCCTGGTTCTGTAGTCGCTTCCCAGTGATCTACGATTTTGGGAACGCCATTTACTACTTCAATGACAATCCGGCGATCGTTAAATTGATTAGGCGTATCACTATTGAGATTCCAGTCTGCATTTATACCTTCAATATAAACAATGTTATATTCTTTTGGATTGGTGAATACTTGATAATTTTTGGATAGCAAGTATTTCACAATCCTACTAGCAATGTCATTACCAAGTTTTAAGGGTTGTTTAGGAAGATCGTCTATTTTAGTTTCAATCAGTTTCTTGGCTGTGACTGCTCCTAAAAAACCACTCTCTTCAGTCTTTGCTAATTCTTGAAATTTTTTGAGAGATATTACAGAAACAGGGCCAAATATCCCATCGGCTGGAGGTTCTAGCAAACCTAAGCCGATTAACAATATCTGAATCTGACGAGTTAAGTCTGCATCTTGTGCGATCGCATCAAATGACCATTTCTCATCTTTTCCCAAGAAATCTTGTAGTTTCATTATGCACCTGCTTTCATTTACTTGCTTCTAAGTATAAACATCATTTTAAAAATTGATGTTGTTTGAAACTATACGCTTGGATGAAATATGATGTCACAATTTTTACTATTAATTTATGATTCGGCACACAAAAATTCACAGGCAATATACTGAATAAAAAACTATTTATTGACGATATATATTAAATTTTTTTCGTTAATGTGGTTCGAGTTCAGAGGTTGAATGGTGAATAATTTCGTAGGGGCACAGGAGTCTGCGATCGTCGCACATTGCCTCAATACAATCCTTCATACAGGCTACATTATTAATTAGCTCAATTTCTCTGCTGCGCGTCCAAGCAGCAACTCGTCGTCAGGCATCGCCTCTGTAAAACCCGAAATGACTAACGAAGAACTGCTGCAAATTATTGAACAAGCTGCCAGAGACAAGGTGACAAAATTAGACCTTTCTTACAAAGGCTTAACAATCCTGCCACCGGAAATTGGCCAACTCACCAACCTGCAATTTCTCTACCTCCGCAGTAATCAACTGAGCAGTCTGCCACCGGAATTTGTCCAACTCACCAACCTGCGATCGCTCTGCCTCAGTAGTAATAAACTGAGCAGTTTGCCAGAGGGAATTGTCCAACTCACCAACTTGCAAACCCTCTTCCTGTCCAGTAATCAACTGAGTAGTCTGCTACCGGAATTTGTCCAACTCACCAACCTGCAAACCCTCGACCTAAGCAATAATCAATTGAGCAGTCTGCCACCGGAATTTGTCCAACTCACTAATCTGGAATTTCTCAACCTCAGCAGTAATCAACTGAGCAGTCTGCCACCGGAATTTGTCCAACTCACCAATTTGCGATCGCTCGACCTGGGCAGTAATCAACTGAGCAGTCTGCCACCGGAAATTGTCCAACTCACCAACCTGCAATTTCTCTACCTCGACAACAATCAACTGAGCAGTCTGCCAAGGGAAATCAGGCAACTGCGAAAACTGAATAGGCTGGATCTTCGTAGAAATCCACTCCCTATTCCACTAGAGATTTTGGGGACGAAGGATTTAGATAAAGCTCCGGGTTATGTGAATGAAATTCTCGATTTCTACTTTCGGGTGTAAAGTCCAACCGAAACCAAACCCTTCTACGAAGCAAAATTTTTGATTATTGGCGAAGGAGGAGCCGGTAAAACCTCTTTAGCCAAGAAAATTAAAGAATTAGATGAAACTATGAAAGAAGTTGGTGGAGCTAATTTGCAGGGGTTTCGTGAAGAAATTGACCAATACACCGAAATTCGCAACACGATCGCAGAACTCACCAACCTGCTAAAAGATATGAACACGCTCACCCCTGATATTCACAGCAAATCAGACTTTGAGGAGTTGCTGAATGCGATCGCACAGCGTTTAGATGAGTAAAACTAGACTATTAGTGACGCTTTGAGATAGAGCAATGTCTCTGACGGGCTATGCCTACGCCCTTTTAACTCGACAATTTGTGTTCTGAAGTGCAAGTTTTAAGTTCAGAAGTAGAATGATGAGGATAAAAGGCGCAACTGCGAGGATAAAAGGCGCAACTTCGAGGATAAAAGGTGCAACCGCGAGGATAAAAGGTGCAACCGCGAGGATAAAAGGTGCAACTGCGAGGATAAAAGGTGCAACTGCGAGGATAAAAGGTGCAACTGCGAGGATAAAAGGTGCAACCGCGAGGATAAAAGGTGCAACTGTGAGGGTTAAAGGTAAAGCGATCGCCCTTTTAGCTCGACAACTCATGTTCCAAGGTGCAACTTTCAAGTTCAGAAGTTAAACAGTGAAGGGTGAAAGTAAATATTTGGCTCTTTAATTCACTTTGGAGTTTGCACTGTCCAATCCTGTATCATCATGTCAGTGTGGCGTAATGACCGACCATACTCTAAAGCTTCCAAAAATGCTGGTTCATCAGAGATTGAGCCAATAACCTTTTCCAGCCAATTACTATAGGTAGACGCATCAATGACTTGATGTTTGATATCTGCAACTGTTTGTTCAAGAGTCGCTAAACGTTGTTCAAAATTTGCTTCATCTAACATAATTTTCTTTGAGACTCTAGTTTTAATGGTAATGCTTATCCGCGCCTGAATAACGCGGATGAGCATCTTGTCCATCACAACAAACTAAGGTTAGGTGTAGCTGTAGTTTTAGCCTGGTAAGCCTTTTTGACACCAACCCAGTTACTAGCAATTGGCATTCGCCAACCAGTTCCGAAGGCGCGATCGGTGATTTTCAATCCGGGAGGTGCTTGTCGCCGTTTAAATTCAGCCCGCGCTACCATTTGGATTACTCTGTCTACAATTACCGAATCGTGACCGGCTGCAACAATTTGCGCTGCTGATTGGTGGTTGTGAACCAGGCGTTGCAAAATATCGTCCAAAATTTCGTAGGGCGGTAGAGAGTCTCGATCCACTTGTCCTGGTTTGAGTTCGGCGCTTGGTGCTTTAGTCAAGACGTTTTGCGGGATGATTTCACGATCGCGATTTAACCAATGGCAAAGTGAATACACACGGGTTTTCGGAACATCTGCAATCACGGCTAACCCACCGTTCATATCGCCGTAGAGAGTACAGTAACCCACAGCCATTTCTGACTTGTTACCTGTAGATAAAAGGAGATAGCCAAATTTATTAGCGATCGCCATTAATAAGTTACCGCGAATCCGAGACTGGATATTCTCTTCAGCTAGTCCAAACTCAGTACCTGCAAACAAATCGTCTAAAGTTCGATCGAAGCCTTGCATTAACTCGCCAATTGGTAAAAGATTAGTCTTAATCCCCAAATTGTCGGCTAATGCCACAGCATCACTAATGGAATGCTCCGAACTGTAAGGGGAAGGCATAAGAACACCGAGGACATTTTCTTTACCAAGTGCAGCAGATGCGATCGCAGCTACGATTGCCGAGTCAATCCCACCACTTAAACCCAAGACTACTTTAGAAAAGCGACACTTACGAGCATAATCTTGCACTCCTAAAACCAAAGCTTGCCAAATTTCTTCATCTTCTGATTGATATGCAGGTTCTACAGAACTCAACTGTAAATCGCGTTGTGTTTCATCAAATTCAACTACTAATAAATCGGTGTCAAAACCACGGGCGCGACACATAACTTCACCTTGACGATTTAAGGCAAAACTACGCCCATCAAAAATTAGATCGTCATTTCCCCCAACCTGATTAGCGTAAATAATCGGTTGTTGAAAACGGACTGCACTATGCTTGAGCATTGTTTCTCGGAGCTGCTGCTTGCCTACCGTGTAGGGCGAAGCAGATAAATTCACAATCAAATCTACACCCAAAATTGCTAAATCAGCAATGGGATTGACTGCATAAGTCCGTTTACCCCAGAATTCCTCATCATTCCATAAATCTTCGCAAATAGTTACGCCAATATGGATATCATCTAAAGTGAAATAATTAGCTTGTAAACCTGCTTCAAAATAGCGACGTTCGTCAAAGACATCGTAAGTAGGCAAAAGTCGTTTGTGAAAAACTTGTTTGACTTTGCCATCTTCTAACAAAGCTATGCTGTTAAATAATGTTTTCCCGCCAGAAATAGAGGCTTCGAGATTTTGTTCAACAGTTCCTACCAACACAGCTAAATTTGGCGGTAAATCTTGAGCCAAGTTTTGTAAAGTGATACCCATTGCTTCCACAAAACTAGGATTTAATAATAAATCTCTAGGTGGATAGCCACATAAAGAAAGTTCTGGTGTGAGCAACAAACGCGCCCCGCTAGATGCCGCGCGTTGTGCCGCCTCTAAGATTGTTTGGGCATTTAAAAGCAAATCACCAATTGTCGGATTAATTTGAGCGATCGCAATTTTCATATCATTAGTCATTTGTCATTGGTCATTGGTCATTTGTCAAGAGTCACTTATGACTTATGACTTTGCAATCCGGTTCGGTTAACGTTTTAATATTTTGAAGATCCCCCGAACCCCCCTTAAAAAGAGAGGCTTATAACCCTCTTCTACCTCCTTTTTAAGGGGATAGCCGCAGGCGGGGGGATCTTAACCGAAAGGTATTGTAGGAATTTGGACTCTGTAAAGTGATTGGTTAAATAAACACCAAAGGTTTATCTTTTAAGGGAGCAAAAGCTTCCGCGTCAAACTTATACAAACTAGCAGGACGACCAGCACCTCGTGATACCTTAATTCCGGTATCGCATAAAAAACCTAACTTGAGTAGACGCGCCCGAAAATTAGAATAATCGGAAAAGTTATCGCCTAAAACTGTGGCGTATAACTGATATAAATCATTCAAGGTAAACATTTCTGGCAAGACTTCAAAAGCTACCGGGCTATACTCTAATTTATTACGCAACCGCCTGTGGCCATAAGCCAGAATTTCATTATGGTCAAAAGCTAATTGCGGTACTTGTTTTACCGGATACCAAGCTATGCCAGTCATGCGATCGGCAATTAATTCGGCTTCCTCAAATCGCACTAGGGCAAAGTAACTAACTGATAGATAACGCACACCATAACTATCAGTTGCTTCCCGTGGATCGCGATTTGGCCCGCCAAATGTATAGAGTTGTTCTAAATAGAGATTGTTGACCTTAATTTTCTCTGCCATAATGCGATAGGCGGCATCTTCTAAAGACTCTCCGGGACGCACTAAAGTACCGGGAAGACTCCAATGATTTAAAAATGGTTCTTGCTGTCGCATTACAAGTAGAACTAACAGCCGATTTTGTACAGTATCTACAGAAAAAATTACATTATCAACACCAACCTTGAAATCGGCCAAAGGTTGTTGGTTTAACGGAGTTGGTATATTTTTTTGTGAACGTCCTGGCATTCGTACAAATGCTCTTGATTAATATAGGCAACTACAGGGGCTGTGAGGGCTTGAGAATCTCCATGTTCGCGGTATGCTGTTGAGGAAACATCTAGACCGGTCAGACTAGCGATCGCAATTTTCCCTCCCAGCTTTTGCACTACCTCTGAACTAGACTCATCTATTACATATCCGGGTCGCGGTACAATCAGTAGTTGCACTTGCTGTAACAAATCTTCAATGCGATACCAACGTGGTAGCTGACTCAGTAAATCTGAACCAATAATCAACGTCAATTCAGCGTCTTCACCCCAAATAATCTTCGCTTTCTCAACTGTTTCCAGTGTTCGGAAGCTACTTAATTCTTGTTCCAAAGCAATATTGTGCCTTAGCGCGTCTATATCCGCAATCAACAGTCGCAACATTGCCGCCCGATGTTCTAGGGGTGTTTGATGAGACTTAAATGGATTATCTGCTGCCCAAACCGCTACCCAATCATAACGCTCAGACAACCAACTCAGAATTTTTTCATGTCCCGCAGTTGGCGGATCGGCACTAGTACCAAACAAAGCAACTCTCATCATCTTACTTTGCGTCCTTTGCGGTTCGTTTCTTAGTTTCTTCAGTCAACTCCCGTAACCCCTCAGAAATCTCAACTTCTACAGCTACAGGACGATCCAAACGCCTTGTCTGTTGTGGCAAACTGGCAACTGAGGCGGTGCTACGTTGACGAATTGTTGCCAAAGATTCTAACGGTTGTATCCGTTGACCCTCCTGCACTACTAACTGCAATAAAGGTTCTTCTTCTAAAGAAATTTCACCTAAAAGTCCCAATCTATCTGCTTTTACCTTACCTCCTATAAACGAGCGAAAAATCTGCTTGCGTCCTGGATAAGTAACCTTACCACTTGACTGCTTCATCACTGGGATACCATCAATGTCTACGAGTTTATAGACTCCATTTACAGGCGAACCTGTAACTAATCGGGTTCCCAGTCCGTAACCATCAATTTGCGCCCCAGCAGCTTTTAACCTGGCAATTTCCCACTCATCCAAGTCGCCACTGGCAAAAATTGGCACACCGGGAAGGAGCGATCGCACCTGCTTTGATAAGGTAACTAAATCTCCTGAGTCTAATCTCACTCCTGTTAATTGCATTTCCCCGGAATTTACTTTTTCGGCCAAGCGTTGGGCAGCAGCAACGGTATCGTAAGTATCAATCAGCAACGGCGCACCCGGAAAATATCGATGAAATGCACTAAAAGCTTGTTCTTCAGTGCCTTCTATTGCTGATAACGCCATCACCAGGGCGTGCGCCATCGTACCACTTGGCTGTTGGCCCAGTTGTAGCGCTGCTAACACATTGGAGGTGGAATCTAACCCACCCGCCAAGGCAGCCCGCGCTGCCCACAAAGACCCTTGGGGACTAAATGCGCGTCTTGTGCCAAATTCTAAAAGTGTGGCTGATTCGCCTGCTACATCCCGCAACCGGGCTGCTTTTGTGGCAATCAAAGTCTGGTAATTAATTGTATTTAAGAGGTAAGTTTCCACTAGTTGCGCTTGCCAAAGGGGTGCTTCCACCCGCAACAGTGGTTGATTGGCAAATACAGCTGTCCCTTCTGGTACTGCCCAAACATCACCCGTAAATTTACCCTCAGCTAAAAGTGACCAAAAGCGATCGCCTGCATGAGCAAAAATTCCTGTCGCCTGTAATGCCGCAATTTGCGATGGACTAAAGCGGAATTTGGTTAAATATTCCAATGCCTGTGTCAGCCCCATTGCAATTAAATAACCAAAACCCTCTGGCAATCGTCTGACAGACAACTCAAAGCTGGCCCGTCGTTGTTCGATACCTTCGCCTGTGTAACAAGCTGCCATCGTCAATTGGTAAAGATCCGTCAGCAAGCTGTAGTCTTCCGCAGAGAGGTTTAGTTCCTGGTTCTGCTGGCTTTGCTGTTTATATACATAGTCCAAATCTGGCAAAGTTGTCATGCAAGAGATTCCTTACAAGATGCTTCTCTTATTTATGGTAATATTCACCATAAATAATGTCAACTACCGTTAAGGATATTTCAGAGATTGCTCTATAAAGTAGGTTTATGGGCAAATTTATACTAGCTTTATAAAATACTTAATATTTTTTAATAGTAAAAGCTAGCAATAATCTTTATCAGACCTCTTGTAAGAGGTCTAATGACTAATGACCGCTATTCAACTTTTTCATACCAGATACCTACTTTCTCAAAAGCACCATAAGCAAGCTTGAGAAAATTCACTACTCTCTGTTTCCCAATTATCCCAAATTCTTTATACTCTCTAGCCTCTGCAAACGTTAGGCGATTTTGGTCAATTATGTTTCTTTCTCTGTATGCTAACTTCGGAAAATCTATAATTTTTATCGGATATTTATTTACTATGTTCTGAAAATTGGAGTCTGACTCTAGATGCTCCCAATCATCACATAGCCCTAAATTCCTCACCAGAATATGAGGGATTTTATCACCGTAAGTATTCACTGACTGATTAAACAGGTTGATGCTGTCGTATCCTCCTGTCGATACAAACCATTTGCAAAACATCACTCCTTGCGAACTTCCTAGTTCAAGTAATTGATTAGATTCAATCCACCCTTGTACTGCTCTATGGGATTGTGCAGATAAATTCACAATTACTGGCTTCTCTACCGCCCACTCAAATATTCTATCTGCCTTATTTGCCTGTCGTTCATTCTCACTAAACACAGCATACTTACATATTTCCTTATATACCCCTGCGACATCTGGATTCGATCTATCCGTCTCCACTGGTACAAACGGGATTCTCTTATCTAGACAATACTGAATCATTGTCCTGGCAAAGAGAGATTTTCCTACCCCACCTTTTTCACCATCCACAAAATGAATCGTCGGCATTACAGCGACCTCTAATATTTATTAAAGTCTGATACATCTTTCCCAGGCTAAGAGGATGTCTGAGAAGTATCAAATATTTGTTGATCCCCCCTAACCCCCCTTAAAAAGGGGGGAATAAGAGTCTTAAAGTCCCCCTTTTTAAGGGGAGCCACTGCGGTCTTGGGGTCTCCCCAAGTGAAGCAAGTGGCGTGGATTTAGGGGGATCTCCAAGTGTTAGGTGTATACAAAAAAAACTTTTCAGACATCCTCTAAGAACTTTTTGGCGATCGCCGCCTAATTGTTTTGGTAGTTTTGTGAGAAAGTATAACCTTTCTTCAGAGCCGATTGAAGGTCAATTTCGTAGAAAGTAAACGCTTTCTGGTGGTGATAGTTCTTTTTTGTCCTTCTCTTCTAGCTTGTCTAGGGAAGTTAGAGCCGCTTAAGGATTCGTAATGCGATGCCTGTGGAGGGCTAGTCCTACGTAAATCCGCACCCAATCGAGAAATATTTCCTCTCACAAAGCAGAATAGGGTGGGCATTGAATGCCCACCCTATAAGCTAGCTTTTCAGCAAACAGACTTAAGATTAGCCCAAATCGAAAAGCAAGATTTCGCCGCCGATGTTAGTGCTAATTTCTAGCTGTTCTTCGCCGTTGATTTGTACGCCATCACCTGCTCTAAGTTCCTCGCCATTCAGGTTAACTATACCTTGGGCGACTTGTAACCAGGCATAGCGATCGCTTTTGACTTGATAATTAACAACATCACCATCCTCTAAAACAGATGTGTATAAATCAACATCTTGGTGAATTGTCACAGCACCATCGCGCCCATCTTTAGCAGCAATTAAGCGGAGTTTGCCGCGCTTTTCTTCGAGAGGAAAAGCTTTTTGTTCGTATCTTGGCGTTATTCCTTCTCGATCGGGAAGAATCCAGATTTGTAGTAAATGGAGTGGTTCAGTTGGTGAAGGATTAAATTCACTGTGGCTGATTCCTGTTCCAGCGCTCATAATTTGGGCATCACCGGGGCGAATTACTGAGCCTGTACCCAAGCTGTCTTTATGCTCTACAGCACCTTCTAAGACATAAGTGAGGATTTCCATGTCACGATGACTATGGGTAGGGAATCCAGCACCGGGAGCGATGCGATCGTCGTTAATTACGCGCAGAGAGCGAAATCCCATCCGGTTGGGATCGTAAAAACTACCGAAGGAAAATGTGTGATAACTATCGAGCCAGCCCATTTTAGCGTGACCACGGGCGTTGCGATCGTGAATTAAGTGGGTAATTGTATTTTGAGACATAAATTTACCTCTTTGTTAATGAGTATTTAGTTAGGAAGCGCTCAATTTTGGATTTTAGATTTTAGATAGCGGAGTATCTTTTGGATTACAGGAAAAATCTAAAATTGGCAGAATTTGAAATCAAAATGGAATTAGCATACCTTTTCACCAACCTAATAACTTCTTCAAGTTTAAGTAGGTGGGTGAGAAAATTTATAACTATGTCATTGCGAACGCAACGAAGTGGAGTGAAGTAATCACAAGGTTTTCACCGCTTTGACTTTTCGTTACATAGTTATATTTATTTGTGCCTGCCTACTTAAGTATTGATTTTGATGGATAACTTGTTGAAGATATTTGGAATTTCTTGACTTCGTTTTGAACTATTTCAATAGTAAGGTATATACATATAAATGAAAAGTACGCACTTAAAAGTGACGTACTTACCAAAAAGATACTATTAGATTTAAGAAAAACTACTTTTCTCAGAAGTGCTTATTTTACACCAGCAGGGATCTTTTGAGTTTTAGTAGTAGTAGTACCTGCTTTGCCATTGCCATTCTCTGCCTTAATTTCTGCTACTTGCAGATGAGCTTCTAAGAACCAGAGGCGTTTGTCAATGGTGCGGGAGATTTCGGTGTAAAGATCGGCGGTATCGAGATCGTCTAATTCATCAGTTTTAGCGATCGCGTCTCTAAGATGTTTAGCATAGAGGGCATAACGATCTGCTAAGGCTGTTACATGGTCTTTACCATCCAAAACATCTAAGGCATATTCTGGCAGAATTGAATTACTAGCTGCGGCGCGGGCTGTTCCAAAAGCGTATCCGCCTAAAGCTGTAATGCGTTCAGCTACCAAATCGATGTAGGCTTCCAATTCCCCAGCTAGTTCATCAAATAATAAGTGTAGTTGGTAGAAGTCAGTTCCTTTAACATTCCAGTGCGCTTGCTTGGCTTGGGTTTTTAGATCCGAAGTAGCTGCTAAGGTTTGGTTGAGAAGTACTACAATTTGCACTCGCGCTTCGGCAGGAATGTCAATGCGGGTGGGGTACAAACGTGATGTAATGCTGTTGTCGCTCATGATTTTACGTTGTTAATGCCTTTTAAATCTAACTTTACAGATACTAGTTGGTTGTGCGAAACTCTCTGACGATGGATTATATTAATGGCTGGATGTGTTACTGTATATAGCTTATACAATTTTTAATTGAGAATTTTTCGGCAAAAGGCCCAAGTGACAAATGACATTAGATGCGATGGTTTTCTATGGTATTAAATGTACTACCGAAAAGGCGATCGCTAATTTTTTATCATTCGGCAAAAAGTCACGATCGACACTCAGTTCAATTTGACTCACTTCATCTAACGGTTGCAAATATTCTGGCGAGAGAATGAGATATAAAGAAGCGATGTAAAGTACTTTACCTGTATCTGTTGGTAGAAGAAGCGATCGCTAAGTATTACAATATTACAATTGGGCTATTCAAAAACATAATCTTGAGCCACTTTCCAGTAGCGTGAGAACCGCTTCAGGTCAATATAGCCATCATAATCAAAAAATGGTTCTACCTCTACCATTTCCACTGCTATAGAACCCTCTATTTGATTGCAGATGTCATTAAATCGGGGACTAGGACTATTGGCTGTGACAACTAAATTCGCATCATGTTCTTTCGCAAAAGCTAAAATTTCTTGTACCACATCACCACGACGGATAACAACGGGTAACTCTAGCAAGCATTCGTAAATAAACGTGAGGCGTTTAAGACTCAATTGCCATTCATCTATCAAAGCCTCATCCCAAACCCAAATAGCTGGTGCATTTGGGTATTTTTGCAATCCTGGGTTGTATGGACTGAGGCAGTCTCCATGTACCCAAATAATTGATTTATTCATTTTTTACCTCTCTTTCCACGCTGCCAACTTTGGCTATTGGCTTGTTTGCTAAATTCCCCTTTAGGAAAAAGTCGCTGTTCTAATTCTTCATAGCTGTCTTCAAAATCACAATGGCCGTAAAGGGGACATTTCTGGCAATAAATACTTTTGGTGTAGCGTTCCAAATTTTCACGGTTGAAAAAATACGGTTTATGACTAAAGGTGCTAGCAACCCACTGCCATGACATATTATTGCTAGCAGGATCTCCATCTAAAAGGTGTTCGAGAAACCACTTCGCTCCTGCTTGCCAATGAATCCGCCGCCAATGGACAATATAAGCGGCTAGCCACATCCGGGCGTGGTTATGTAAATAGCCAGTTTCTTTTAAATCACGGCTAAAACTGTCAATGCAGACTCTGCCTGTGGTTCCTTGTTTGATATCTTGCGGCAATTCCGATGCATATTCAGCCACAGTGTAACCAGTTTTATACTCTTCCTGGTCTTTCCAGATTCCATCCCCTAATTTTACATACAACCGTTGCCAGTAGTCGCGCCAACCTAACTCGTTAATTAGTTTCGTCGCATCGTTTTGGTGCTGTACCCGTTCAAGGACATAATCTCGAATTTCTCGCAAACTCAAAACGCCATAGCGGATGTAAGGCGAAAGTCGCGTGACTGCACCCGTGAAAAAATTACGTGTTTGCGCGTAGCTTACTGGGTTGATTTGTTGCAGCATTTTTTGTGCGGCCTTGCGTCCCCCTAGAGTTTCGCTGATGTAGCGATCGCGTTCTGCTGCACCTGGGAATTGTTCGCGGAGGTAAGCTACCAACTCATCGCGGTTGGTAAATTCGCGTTGCATATCTTTAGACATTACTAATTTTGACTCTTGACGATCGCTACTTTAGTAAATCTTAATCTTAAGCAACCTTTCAAAGCTTCAATTCCAACTTTCATGACTATTAGCTTGCTAAAGTATAGGACTTATATAGGACTAGTATTTGATTTCTGAAAAAATCTAAGTATGTGTAGGGTGTGTTACGGCTTCCGTAACGCACCAAAACATAAAGGGTGGTGCGTTAAGCCTACGGCATAACACACCCTACGTGTATTTCAAAAATCAAATATGAGTCCTATATTTGATTTTTGAACAAGATTCAGTACACATCTATACCCTTCTTTTCTGTTCCCTATTCCCTGTTCCCTACCTACGCAGATAATTATGGCTACGCCACGCTACGCGAACAGGAATCAAATCGGATTGCTGCTGATGCTGGTGTAGCAATTGGAAATAGAAAATAAGTCTCTAGCGACTGAAATAGCAGATTCGGTCTTTAAAGTTTTGGAGTTTTACCCCGATTTATCGAGCCGTTACTGAATAAGTCTTTAAGCTAAGTAACTCGTTATCAGCGCTATTAGTCAGTAGTGAGTGGTGAATTTTACCGACTACTGACTACTTTTTAGCTGTCGTTGAATACCTCAATAATTATGTTGATTGGTACTCAGTTACTTGTCTTAAATTTTTATACATCTCTAAAACTTTATGCGAATCATACATATTTTAAACCACGTTCAAGAGATAGGTAACGGTATTGTAAATGTGGCTGTGGACTTGGCTTGTTTGCAGGCAAAATCTGGTTATGAGGTAGCAGTTATTTCTGCTGGTGGTGAATATGAAAAATTACTAAATGTATGTGGTGTCAAACACTACCAACTAGACCAAACGAGGAAACCGATAAGTATTATCAAAGCGGCTGTGCGTTACCGAGCGATCGCAGCTGAATTTCAGCCGGATATCGTTCATGCTCACATGATGACGGGGGTAATTTTAGCACGCATCTTTAAAGGCAATAAATATACTTTAGTTTCCACAGTCCATAACGAATTTCAGCGTTCTAGTGTGCTGATGGGTTTAGCTGATAGAGTAATTGCCGTTAGCAAAGCGGTGCGAGATTCTATGGCAAAGCGGGGTATCCCAGAAAACAAGTTGCGGGTAGTATGCAATGGAACTTTGGGCAGTCCCCGTACCAGGCAAATACAAGATTATCAACCTTTAGGGTTACAACGTCCAGCGATCGCAACTGTAGCCGGTATGTATCAACGCAAAGGTATTGCTGAGTTAATCGCTGCCTTTGAACAAATTGCCCCTGATTTTCCCCAAGCGCATCTTTATTTGGTAGGAAATGGCCCGGATAAACAGCTATTTGAGGCACAAGCACAAGCAACTTCTGTAAAAGAACGGATTCATTTTGAAGGCTTCCAGCCAGAACCTCAACGCTACTTGATATCTTGTGACATATTTGTGCTGGCTTCCCATCGCGATCCTTGCCCTCTGGTACTTTCAGAAGCTAGAGAAGCTGGAATTGCGATCGTTGGTACTCAAGTAGATGGGATTCCTGAAGCTTTGGACAATGGGCAAGCAGGTCTTTTAGTGCCAGCAAAAGATAGTAAGGCTTTGGCTGGGGTTTTAGTGCAATTACTGAGTAATGCCGATATGCTGCATGAGTGGAAAAATCGGGCAAATCAAAACCTTCAGTGGTTGAGTGTTGCCCGCGTTCATCAAGAAACATTGGCAGTGTATCGTAATTAAAGGGAATTGGGAATTGGGAATTGGGAATTGGGAATTGGGAATTGGGAATTGGGAATTGGGAATTAGGAATTGGGAATTGCTACTTTCCCCA
>NZ_NOLI01000134.1:0-20738 GCF_002245975.1 Nostoc sp. 'Peltigera membranacea cyanobiont' 213
GGGGAGCAGGGGAGAACTTATCAAGCTAAAATTCCAAATCCCAAATCTCCAATTGTTACTGAGGTGAGTCGGAGGCTTGCACCGAACATTGACCAAAAACTCAGTGATTTACCAGAAATAGGCTTCAAAAAAGCTGATAATTTGGCACGGCTTGGTTTACACACCGTCCGCGATTTGCTTTTTTACTATCCTCGTGACCACATTGATTATGCGCGTCAGGTGAATATCCGCGAGTTACAGGCGGGTGAGACGGTGACAATAGTGGCAACAGTGAAGCGTTGCAACTGCTTTACTAGCCCTAAAAATCAGAAATTATCAATTTTAGAACTGGTTGTAAAAGATAATAGCGGTCAACTGAAAATTGGTCGTTTTTACGCAGGTACGCGCTTTAGCAGTCGCGCTTGGCAAGAAAGTTTAAAACGCCGTTATGCAGTAGGTAGTATTTTAGCGGCCTGTGGTTTGGTGAAAGAAAGTAAATACGGCTTGACACTGGATAATCCAGAATTAGAGGTTTTGGCGAATCCAGGAGATTCTATTGAGTCGCTGAATATTGGGCGGGTAGTACCAATTTATGGACTGACTGAGGGTGTGGTGGCGAATACAGTGCGACAGGCGGTAATTGCTGCTTTGCCTGCTGCGGCTAATCTGAGAGACCCTCTACCAAGTGGTTTACGACAGAAGTATGGTTTGATGGAATTGAAAGATGCGATCGCTAACATCCACTTTCCCGACGATAGCGCCGCCCTACAAGTTGCCCGTCGTCGCCTAGTCTTTGATGAATTTTTCTACCTACAACTTGGATTACTGCAACGTCAACAGCAAGCAAGGGCGATTCAAACTAGCGCCATTCTCGTCCCAAGAGGTCAACTTGTAGAGAAATTCCACGAAATACTGCCTTTTAAACTCACTGGCGCACAGCAACGAGTTCTCAACGATATTCTCAACGATTTACAAAAACCTGTGCCAATGAATCGTTTGGTGCAAGGTGATGTCGGTTCAGGTAAAACGGTTGTCGCCGTGCTAGCTATCCTTGCAGCAATTCAATCTGGCTATCAAGCAGCGCTGATGGCTCCCACGGAAGTTTTGGCAGAACAACATTATCGGAAGTTAGTTAGCTGGTTTAACCTCTTGCATTTACCAGTGGAATTACTGACAGGCTCCACCAAAACTGCAAAACGAAGACAAATCCATTCTCAGTTGGGAACTGGTGAACTACCTCTGTTAGTGGGAACTCATGCCTTAATTCAAGACTCTGTAAGCTTCCAGCAACTGGGGTTAGTGGTGATAGATGAACAACATCGTTTTGGGGTAGAACAACGGGCGCGTTTGCAGCAAAAAGGCAATCAACCTCATGTGTTAACTATGACAGCTACCCCAATTCCCCGAACCTTAGCACTGACGATACACGGGGATTTGGATGTGAGCCAGATTGATGAGTTACCACCAGGACGACAAAAGATTCAGACAACAGTATTGTCAGGTCAGCAACGCAACCATGCTTATGACCTGATCCGCAGAGAAATTGTCCAAGGTAGACAAGTTTATGTGGTTTTGCCCTTGGTAGAAGAATCAGAAAAATTAGATTTGCGATCGGCTGTTGACGAGCATCAAAAGTTACAAGAAAGCGTTTTTCCCGATTTTCAAGTAGGGCTGCTACACGGTCGCATGAGTTCAGCCGATAAGGATGAAGCGATTACCAAATTTCGTGATAATCAAACGCAAATTTTGGTTTCTACTACCGTTGTCGAGGTTGGTGTAGACGTGCCTAATGCCACAGTAATGCTCATTGAAAATGCAGAACGATTTGGTTTATCACAACTGCACCAACTACGGGGGCGTGTCGGTCGGGGTGCGGCTCAATCTTACTGTTTGTTGATGAGCAGTTCTAGGAGTCCTGATGCTCAACAAAGGTTGAAAGTGTTGGAACAATCTCAGGATGGCTTTTTCATCTCTGAGATGGATATGCGTTTTCGTGGGCCAGGACAAGTGCTAGGAACTCGTCAATCTGGAGTGCCAGATTTTACCTTAGCGAGTTTGGTTGACGATGAAGAAGTTTTACTTTTAGCGCGGCAAGCTGCTGAGAAAATAATAGAAATGGATGTTACTCTAGAGCGCTGGTATTTGATGAAAGAAGAGTTGAAGTATCGGTATGAGCGATTGATGGGTGGAGCGATTTTGACATAACATATCTGAGTTAGTTTAAGAGAGAAACCGACTATCCATTCCTAACTTTTAAAAGTAATTTATTTTTTGTAAGTTCCCTGGAGGTTCTTACTGTAGTTGCCGCAAACGAGCCAGAGCAAGAGTTATGAGAACCAATGCCGTACATCTCTATTGCCCAGTCGGAGTTTCAACCTGTGTTGTAGACAACATGGGCTATTTTTGTTTGCTTGCCTTTTAATATTTCCTGAACCTCTTTTGACTCTTGTTCCCGTTGCTTTTGATATTCACTGTGAAGTGAATGCAGAATTTCTCGGTCTTGAGATGCTCTAGTATTCCAATCATCATCACCATATTGCCCCCATTGAGGAATTACGGGACCACCAAGCACCATTACATAAATAATTCCTGTTGAGTTCAATTGCTTTCTATACCAACGTTCACTTTTGTGAAACGGGATATAGAAACCTACATCAAGCAATGAATCTTCAATTTGATTACGGTAATCTCCTTGAACATTTTGAGTATCGAATATAGCATAACCACCTGTTTTAAGAGCGTTATAAAAGGTAGTTGCAGCTTGTTTCATACTGGTTGTGGGAAGGCCTTGATACGCTTTATTGTTGAGTATTACATCAAAGTCATATTCATCCAATGGCTCACGAAAATCATGAACTAGAAAACGCAGATTAGTTGCTTGCATCTGCTCCAATTTAAGTTCAGCATTCATTTCTTCAACATTGGAAACTAAAGATGTTATCCCCTGCTGATTCACCTGTCGCAAAAAATCGCTCGCCACAACGGAGACATCACTAGCAAGCACATTACAACCTGCATAGGCATAAAAAATAGGTGCAAAACTGATTCCACAGCCTGCAAACCAAACCTTGCGTTGTGATTGATTCCTCACGAAGTCTAGAAATCTCAATTCAGGTTCATTGCGCCAAGTTGACCAAGCTTGAGGCTGGGGGAGCGCATCTGATTGATTAGCCCAGTACTGATTCCATTGCTCATGGTTATCCCAATCCTCTGGAGGTTTACAGTGGCGATGATTTTTCATTTTTCAGGTCAAGTGTAACGAGTCGTCTGTTAACATGTTTCCCGAAAATTACCTGACTCTATCGCTTGTAACTTAATCTAGAGCTAAATGCTTTAGAGTAGAAGCTTTTATCCCAATGTCGGCTTTCCCCCATTACCCGACATCCTCCATCTTTACACGGTTGATTACACGGTGGTACTTCCCAAATGTGTTTAAATCACAATACTTGCTGTATTTGAGCATAGGCTTCATAAACACCCTTCACGTTGTACCAGTTGAGAAAAATTCGGGCAATTTCTAAAGCTAATTGAGGCTTACCTAAATTAATTAGCCATTGCAATAATGGAGCCATCGTTCGTTCATTAAGTGCGCCATTGAGTGACAAAATGCTCCAAAGTAAGCGATGCAGCCAAGTCATTTGAATCATCATTCGCACTTCCCATGTGGGATGCTTCTGATAAAATAAAACTCCCATCCGTCCGCGTTGAATTTCTTGGTCAATTAATCGGGGAATTTGCTCTAAGTTAAATGCTGGATGCCAGTGATATCCTACGGCTTCTGGACATTTAATTAGTGTCAAACCTAGTTTTTTTAGCCGCACACCTAATTCTAAATCTTCCCAGCCATAGAGTTGAAAACTAGTATCAAAAAGTCCTGCTTTATCTAACCAATGTTTGGGAATTGCTACATTTCCCGTAGCAAAAAAAGCTGCTGAGAAATCTGTTACTTTGTAGGGTTCAGCAGTTGGATTATCGAAATTACAAGTATTAATAACTGCACCGTAAGTAAAAAAGCGATCGCTCCTCAATTTCTCCTTTCCCTGCATGAGTGCGTTAGCATGAGCTTGCAAGAAATTACTCAGCACAACTAAATCACTATCAATGAAGATAATTGTGTCTCCCAGCGCCTCCTTTACCCCTAAATTCCGAGCCGCAGCTGGGCCCGCATGATCTTGCTGAAACCATCGCACATGGAGAAATTCGTCTTTGTGTGCTGCTAACCACTCCAATGTGCCATCAGTCGAACCATCATCCACCAAGACAATCTCGTAATCAGTAACCGAACTTGACTGACTTAACTCCTGCACCTCCAAGGCGCGGAGGCACTTTTCTAAAATCGGTTGGCGATTATAAGTCGGTATCACAACGCTGAAAAACACAGTCTCACCCACAACACTATATATCCATCTCCAGGATAGGACAGATGGGGCGCTGACACTGTTCCTTATCTGATTGATTAGGGTTAAGAAAATAGCAAGAGGTTATATTTTAATTAACTGAAATATAACCTAAATTTAATTATTGCCAAATAGACTAAACAATAATGATAAATATTCTCATATAAAAAAACCAATTTGTTCAATTCTTCTACTATTAATTAGTTATTGATAAATACAGAAATCATCAGTAAATTAATGATTTTTTATATCAATCACAAAACTTTGATTGCTTCAGCTAGTAATCTACTATAAAAAGGCTTTTTAAGTAATGGTTTCATTTCAATTGTGTGGCTGTGTGGATGATTCAGTAAAAGTAGTTAATAATCAGCAAAAAGCAAAAATTTTGTGGATAACAGTAGGATTACTTGCTATTTTTTTTGTTACTGAGTGGAGTGTAGGTTTATGGAGCCATAGTTTATCTTTACAAGCAGATGCAGGACACATCCTTTCGGATATTACAGCGTTAGGAATATCGTTACTTGCTAGTTTTTTAGCACAGCAACCAGCTAAGAAAAAAGCAACATTTGGAAATCAGCGAATCGAAGTTTTAGCAGCTTTGTTGAATGGATTAAGTTTGCTGGCGATCGCTACTTTTATAATACAGGAAGCTATTCAACGCTGGCAACATCCAGCAACCATTTTGGGATTACCAATGTTAGGGATTGCCGTGTTAGGTTTAATCGTCAATCTGCTCAATATTACTTTGCTTCATCCCCACACTCACAACGACTTAAACCTGCGAGGAGCTTTGCTTCACGTCATTGCTGATACCGCTAGTTCTGTGGGCGTAATTATAGCTGCTTTAACAGTTCATCTTTGGGATTGGTGGTGGGCAGATGTTGCTATTAGTTTAGTAGTTGCAATCTTTACGGGTTTAAGTGCTTTACCTTTAGTGCAAGAAAGTTTAAAGATTTTTTTGGAGTATGCACCAGAATCAATTGACCCCGTTGAGGTGGAAATATCTCTCAAATCTTTTCCTGGTGTTGTGCAAGTGGAAAAACTCCACATTTGGACACTTAGCTTAAATAAAGTTATGCTTTGTGCCAATTTGACGGTTGAATGTGCAACTATCCAAGAACGCGATCGCTTACTCAATAAGTTGGAAAATCACATCCGCAAAACTTTTTATATTACTGAAATAACTTTGCAGCTAACTAGCTGTAGAAATCCTTCATTAGTGCAAATTCATCCTTTATTTAATCAAGATTTAGTTTTAATGTTATCTCCTAACAGAGCAAAATAAAACCAAAATATTTCACTCAAATTTCTCCAAAAATTACTTAAATTAAGATTTTAAAATTATGTTCTTTGGCATTATTTTTAATTGTCAAAACATAGCAAAAGATTATTTACTAAGAGGTTTACTAATGATGAATTCCATTCAAAAATTACCAATGATTTCATTCCTCAAGCAGTACAAACGTACCTTAGTTTGGTTTATATCTGGTGTGGTTCTGGCAGTTTTGTTGTTCTTAGGAACATCAAATCAACAACCAGCAACAGCTACTAATCCAAGTCATACCACAGCCTCTACTCAGGTAGATGTGACTGCTACACACTCAGACTTTGGCGCTACTCACCTAGAACCAAATTTTTATCAGTACTAACAACTTTAAGGCACATTGCAATGATTTCACTTTTGCGAAAGTACAAGCGATCGCTAGCCTTTGCTATGGCTGGCTTGCTGTGTACCGTTCTGCTGGTATTTGGTAATTCTGTTTTTCAGCCGACTATGGCCGCTGGTAATGGAATTAACGTAATTATCATGATTGGCGATGGTATGGGTTGGAACATGGCCCGAGCCGCAGCCGTTGCCAAAGGCGCTCCTTTTTATACAAGTGGTAAAGGTTCAGGTCTTAGCTTCCAAAAGCTAACTGGATATGGATTGGTGACTACTTACGGCACAACAATTGAAGGAAATACACCAGCTAAACCAACAGGTCAGCCCCACCTAACGGGTAACTCTGCTCTGGATGGATCTGATACATTCACCGGTGCAAGTCCTGTTCGTCCCAACTTCTCATTCAAGCCTACTCCTTTTAATCCAGGCGATCGCCTTGATGGTAACAGTTTGGCAGATGGTAATCTCACAGGTTACGACCCTAGCAAAGGCGGCCCTCTTCCTTGGATTCCTCTGACCCCTGCTAATGCTGGTACTTATGACACAGAGTACATCAAACACAGTTATCCCGACTCTGCTAACACCGCTACAACTCTTTATACTGGCGTAAAGAGCTTTAACAACGCGATGGGTGTAGATATTTACGAGAAAAAGTTGAAAACAATCCTGGAAATTGCCAAGGAAAATAGTAAGTCTACAGGGCTAGTTACTTCTGTACCCATTAGCCATGCAACGCCTGGTGCTGCGGCTTCTTTTGTAAATCGTCGCAGCAAATACGATAGTAAGTACGACCCTACCAAGACTAACCAAGACAGTGTTCTGCAACAGACATTGCTAAACTTTCAGCCTAATGTTTTGTTGGGTGGCGGTCATCCGAAAGACTTTGACAATAAAAGTAGTACAAGTACCGCAGAGGGTGTCTTTAACTATACGTATATTACAGAAGACACTTATCAACATCTCAGCAATAACCCTACGTCCAATCGTTACGGCTATACCTTTTTGGAACGCGGCCCTAATGCAACTCAGACACTGCTAAACACGGCTGCTAAACTCGATCCCAATAAGGGAGACAAATTATTTGGTCTATACGGTGCGCGTGGACAAGAAGGCAACCTTCCTACTAGCTCTTCTAAGGGAGACTACAGTTTGACAGGTTTGAACAACGGCTCGCTCTATAGCTCTGTTGTTAAGAGTGTAAGTCCCTGTCCATCAGGTCAGATTATTCCTGGTACATCTGGGGATTGTGTTCCTGTTGTCGATGCAGCAGGGAACCCAATTTCTGGCCCCACACCTGATACTGTCCGTCCTCTAGCTCCCGGTGAAACCGATGCTAGTTTTATCGCCAGAGAGATTAACGAAAATCCGACTTTAGCCGATCTGACTAAAGCAGCTTTAACGGTTCTAGGTAAAGACAAAGACGGTTTTTGGCTGATGGTTGAGGGAGGTGATGTAGACTGGTCTGCTCATGACAACAACATGGATAACCTAATCGGTACCATGAATGATTTTGATCGGGCAGTTCAGCAGGTCATTACTTGGGTAGACAATCATGGTGGTTGGAGTAAGAACCTGTTGCTTGTGACTGCTGACCATGACCACTACTTGACTCTGAATAATGACTTTGCCTCTAAATTGACTCCTAATCCCGATCCTAATCAGGCTAGAGGCTTGAAGTATAACGCTAAGGATATTACCTTCAACAAACACAACCCTAAAGATGCTGGTCATTTTTGGGGAGCCGATCCAAATTACAAGTACCTCTGGGGTAGCCATAGCCGCAGAATTGTACCTGTTTACTACCAGGGTGCTTATTCATCAACTCTGACTCGATCCTTTGGACAAAAGCTTGAGTTTACAGATAGTTCTGGTACTTACAGTGCGCCCGGTGTTCGGGGTGTAGTCGATCAGAGTCATATCTTCCAAGCCATGAAAACTGCGATCGCAGGCAAGTCTGTAAATTGAATCCACCGGTTCACTAAACACTAACTATGTTGCAGAGACGTGGTAATACACACACGTCTCTATCTCATAAAACTATTGCGGTATTTTTGCACCAGTTCTTTTATCAAGAGAAAAAAATGACTGACTCCATCTTCAAGAAGTTAGCAGCTGCAACGTTAGGAACTGCTTTGATTTTTTCATTAGGCGAGACTATCCCCGCTCAAGCAGCAGCCCTAACTTATAATTTTTTTAACGACGATAAAACTCTCACAGGCACTTTTTCATTCGACCAAGCAGCAGCAGCAGACGATCAAGAAGTAACGATCGCTGAAGGTTTAAAGATTTCTGCTAACTATGGTGGAAAGTTATACACTGAAGCGGACGATCCTTTAGCGTCAGTTTTCACCGACTTTTCGGGAACAATTTTTAACCAAGCCGGGTTAGGGTTGTATTTTACACCTAGTACTTTTAATGTCTTCCGCGATAGTTTTATCGATTTGAATGATTCAAGTAGTGCGGGTGTTCAAACTGTCACTTACACAAGTGTTCCAGAGCCAAGTTTGATGTTTGGATTGTCTGTATTTGGGTTGAGTTTGTTCTTGGGTAAAAAGATAGGATCTTCTAGACCATCAAGTACAAAAGCTTAAACCAGATCGTCAAGAATAAACTGTTAGGCAGTTGATTTGCATCTATTTAAAACAGGGTGGATAATTCCACCCTGTAAATTTTTAATATTTATAGGTCAATGCAGTTTAATGTGAGTTCGATGAACCTCTCCCTGACTTGAACTTTTGTCTAGAAACGATCGCAATCCTATTGAATTTATAAAAATTGAAAGCCTCAGATTCCCGACTTCTCTAAGATGTTGGGAATTTTATTATTCAGTTGCATGAATAAAATATACCTGGATTAGTTCAGATATAATAATGACTCATTCTTTGTTGTCCTAAGTGGAGAAATAAATGGGTCGCGCCAAAAAGGTTGTCTTGGCATATTCTGGTGGAGTAGATACTTCCGTTTGCATCCCTTACCTCAAAGAGGAGTGGGGTGTGGAAGAGGTGATTACTCTAGCAGCAGATTTAGGTCAGGGAGATGAATTAGAGCCAGTTCGAGAAAAAGCTTTGAATTCGGGTGCAAGTGAATCACTCGTGGCGGATGTGAAAGACAGCTTCGTTAAAGATTACGCCTTTGGAGCGATTCAAGCCAACTCCCTCTATGAAAATCGTTATCCTCTAGGAACTGCTCTTGCCCGGCCACTGATTGCTAAAGTATTAGTAGAAACGGCTGAAAAATATGGTGCTGATGCGATCGCTCACGGTTGTACCGGTAAAGGTAACGATCAGGTTCGTTTTGATGTCTCTGTCACCGCTTTAAACCCTAACCTAAAGATCCTCGCACCAGCCAGAGAATGGGGCATGAGCCGTGAGGAAACTATCGCTTATGGTGAGAAGTTTGGTATCCCCTCACCAGTCAAAAAATCTTCTCCCTACAGCATTGACAAAAATTTACTTGGTCGTAGTATTGAAGCGGGTAGTCTCGAAGATCCTTCATTTGAGCCACCAGAAGAAATTTATGAGATGACCAAAGCGATCGCTGATACTCCGAACGAGCCAGAATACATCGAAATTGGTTTCCAGGGTGGCATTCCCACAAGCATCAACGGCATAGCTAAAAAGCCAGTTGAGCTAATTGAACAACTCAATCAGCTTGTAGGAAATCACGGCATTGGACGGATCGATATGATTGAAAACCGTCTGGTAGGAATCAAATCGCGGGAAATCTACGAATCACCCGCGATGTTAGTGCTAATTCAGGCACATAGGGATTTAGAAAGCTTGACTCTGACAGCAGATGTCACCCATTACAAGCGTGGTATTGAAGAAACTTACAGCCAAATCGTTTACAACGGTCTGTGGTACAGTCCACTCAAAGTTGCACTGGATGCCTTTATTCAAAAGACACAAGAGCGAGTCTCTGGAACTGTGCGAGTGAAGTTATTCAAGGGTAACTCTACGATAGTTGGACGTTCAAGCGATAATTCCCTCTATACTCCTGATTTGGCAACCTACGGAGCGGAAGACCAATTCGATCACAAAGCTGCTGAAGGCTTTATCTACGTTTGGGGGCTACCAACTCGCATTTGGTCGCGGCAAATTAAAAGTTAGGAGTTACTAGGAGCTAGGAGTTGAAATGCAAAATACAAAAGTGAAAATTAAAAAAATAATTTTTCACTTTACTCCAAACAGACGCGATTAATCGCGTCTCTACTCCAAACTGCTGTACAGACGCGATTAATCGCGTCTCTTTTTACTCCTCACTACTGGCTTCCTTTACTTGACGAGACTCTAACCACAGGGGTACAACAATTAAGGTAGCGAGGATCAGTAAGGCTGCGATCGCAAATTGACCCACCCAAGCAACTAATTGTTCTAGAGAGACAATTCTGCCAGCAAAAAAAGCTAATGTCACCATCAAACTAGCCCAAGCAACTGCTCCTAAAAAATTGTATAAAAAGAATTTTGCAAAAGGCATTTCAGCTATACCAGCTAGTGGTGCAGCAAAAACTCGCAATAACGCCAAGAAACGTCCGAAAAATACAGCTTTAGCAGCATTTTGACTAAATTGATCTTTAATAGTCAGCAGCCGTACTTCAGAAATCCGAAATATGCTACCAACTTTTACCAAAAAAGGCCAACCACTAAGTCTACCAATCCAATAGCCACAAGTGCCGCCAATTACAGCACCCATAATTGCATCACCGAGAACCAGCCAGAAATTTAGTTCATCGCTGCCAGCTAAAAACCCGCCCACAAGGGTCACGGTTTCACCAGGAAGGGGAATGCCTAAATTTTCTAGCAAAATGCCCAAAAAGATTGCCCAATACCCGTAACTATGGGCTACTTTCTGGATATTTTCTAGGGAAATCAGCTCTAAAGACATTCCGCACCACCGTCTTTACAAATTTTTACTTTTATTATATCTTTGCTTGTTTTTGGGCGGGGTGTCAATTAAACCGCTACATTGACTCATTAGGTCGTCATTTTAATTCTGAGTAATCCATAGTTAATACTCTATGGAAACTATTAATTTTTTAATATTAACTGCATAAATCTTAGCATTTGCTACCACAATTTAATTTTATTTAAAAATAAATAAAAAGAAATTACAAAAACTTTATATGTTTCTAGTTAAATTATAAAAATTTCGTAAAAGATACGGTTGATACCGAAATTATGAGGTCGTTATGCCTATATTTATGAAAGTTATCACAAATTATACGACATGAATACTGAAATAATTCCTCTCAATTGCACGGCTGCAATCCCATAAGTATCAGGGTAAACAGCCATTTAGCCATTGAAAGAGAAGAAGTATTTATGTCATTTTTCGATTTTTAGTCAACTGTTCTAATTACCCTGTTCAATTTATGATTCTCACACAAGAACTTCAAGTTATTTTGTTTAAACCCCAAGGAAGCATAGATTTAGAAGGCGGCAAAGCTTTGAGCGAACAGATGGCTGGAGTAGTGCCTCAAGCTCATCAACTCTGGGTTATCGATCTAGCGGAAGTTAATTTCATGGACAGTTCTGGATTAGTTCCTTTAGTAAAAGGTTTGAAAGCTGCACGTCAGAGCGGTTGCCGTTTAGTTTTATGCAACGTGCAAGCTCCTGTACGGCTAATTTTGGAACTTACCCAACTAGATTCAGTTTTTGAAATTTTTCCCACTTACAAAGACATTTTTACTGCCGGAAATAATAGTCTGGTGCTAGCAGGCTAGATAATAAATCTACCTATAGAAGGATGGTAGAGTCAATCAATATTTGCATATTTTCATATTTCCCTAAATATCCTCACATTGCCAAAATTAACAGTCTGGTGCTAGCAGGCTGGTTTTTTATATTGTCTAGATCGGAAATGCCGAGGAAAGCTTACGGCTTTGATCGAGGTGGACTCAATGACAGATCAATGAATCTGCTTAATCGAACACCACATCTACCATAAGATATATATCTAGCAGGAAATTACCAAAATTAGTCAAAGAAAATGCAATTCTTTGCATTTCTTACTAGCTTTATCAAATTACTCTGAGCTAAATACTCTCTATATCCAACGCAATTAGCGCAAGGAAGCAGGAGGCAAGAAAGGTTAGAATAATTAGCCTTTGCCTTATTTCTAACTCTATAGTCATTTTTACCCTGATGTACTACTTGGATATCTCCAAGATGCTTTGCTATGACAATTTCTTACCTCTTTGATTCCACCATAATGGTAAATTTAGGCATTCTGGGGAGTTGAAATATTAGTTTGTTCGGATGCTGGGCGCGGAAAATTTGGCAAATCAATTCCACTGTGACTAGCATTGCGAGTTTTGAGTGCTAAACGGTAACTCACACTTTGCAGTTCTGCTTGCAATTGGCGATTTTCCCGTTGTAGTGTTGCTACCTTTTCTCTGACTGGTGTCATCCGCTCTTCAAACTTCCGCCGATAAATTTGAGGCAACTCTTGTACTACTTGCTCTAACATCCGAGTGCGATCTGTAAGTTCTTGAACTGACTGTCGCAATTGGTAAATTTCGGAGTCACGAGTTGTAATTTGTTCTTGGTAGAACGCTACCTGCTGCTCCACAGCTTGGAGTTGTTCTTGCAAAGCCTGCAACTGGCTCATATCGCGCTCCAGATCCGGCTGTTGGGGCATAAAACTGGTGTTACCCTTTACCAGCCGGAAGAGTTCTTGAGATAGTTGTTGCACTAATTGATCGCGGAGTTGCAACTCTTGGCGTAGCTGCGAAACTTCCGTAGAGAGAACTTGGATATTGGGTGTATCAGATTGGCTCACAGTAGCTTACAGCTCCCATTCAGAATCTTGTCCACTCTTAGGTATAACTGCGGGAGTACTACCTTTGGCAAGTATTTGTTAATTTAGCATTCCCAAATAAGTCACGGAAAAAGAAAAAGACAAAATTTTACTGAATGGGAATTGGGAATTGGGAATTGGGAATTACATTTCCTCTTTCCCCTCTGCTCCCTGCTCCTTAAACTGAAACTGGTGCAGCTACTTTAGTGGGCTTTTCCTTTTCCTCTTTAGGAGGTTTTTCCTCTGCGATATCCTGCTTAACTGTCAAATAGCGAATCACTTCTTCACTCAAACGCATAGCGCGTTCAAAAGGAGCGATCGCAGTTGCAGGCGCACTGTAGTTTAACTGGATATAAATCCCATCGCGGTGTTTTTTGATTTCATAAGCTAGACGACGCTTACCACGATTTTGAATTTGGATTTCCTCAGCGCCTTGATCGCGAAGCAAATTCTGATATTTAGCAATTGCTTGCTCTGCCTGTTCGTCTCCCAGGTCAGGACGCAGGATGTACATTGTTTCGTAATTTGTAGTCATATTTTCCAATTTCCTTATGGACAAAAACGGTTGCTGACTTTAATTTATACCTGATTTAAATTTAAAATACCAGTATTAATCAACATCGGAAGCAACAAGGAACTATAATCTTACCAGTTTTCAATTTTGTTTCATTAGCCAAATCGCCAAAGTTTGGATTTTTGGATGTCCATAATGAAAACTAACTGAGAATTGCTACTCACTGACTGTTTCTAATTGCAGATAAAAGGATATTCATCAAGGTTATGGCGCAGCGCTATGTGCGAATTCAAAATCAAGAAGGACAGATTTACTATGGGATACTACAACTATCCCTGAATGTGCAGGTGTTAGATGCTCCGCCCTGGTTACAAGGACAACCCACCGATCTAACTTTGACACCAGAAAATTACCAAATTCTGGCTCCTTGCGCTCCTTCAAAAATTGTGGCCGTGGGTAAGAATTATGCAGACCATGCTGCCGAAATGGGAACTTCAGTACCTTCTGAGCCACTAATCTTTCTCAAACCACCCACGACTATTATTCCATCCGAGAAGGAAATTAAGTATCCTCGCCAGTCACAAAGAGTTGACTACGAAGGAGAGTTAGCTTTAATAATTGGCGATTATGCTTTTGAATGTACGCCAGAGGTAGCCCAAACCAAAATTTGGGGCTACACCATCGCCAATGACGTAACAGCGCGGGATTTACAAAAACTGGATGGTCAATGGACGCGAGCCAAAGGTTTTGATACTTTCTGTCCCTTGGGTCCTTGGATTGTGCGGGAGTTAAATCCAGGAGCGAGATTGCAGACTTTTGTGAATGATGACCCTAACCCAGTCCAATCTGCCTGTATCGATCGGATGGTTTTTTCCCCCGATGTGATAGTTTCCTACATTAGCCAGGTTATGACGCTACTACCCGGTGATTTGATCCTTACAGGTACACCAGAGGGTGTAAGTCCGTTGCATCCAGGCGATCGCGTCCGCGTCGAAATTGAAGGTATTGGTCGCCTGGAAAACACCGTAGCGACCCGTTAACAACTAGCGCACTTGCATATACACTGCATCGGAAATCGCCGGGATTTCCGCATAACGCCCACTTACAGACTGGATGACGGAATATGCAACTGCTCCCACTATGCCGATAAAAATCGTTGTAGATAGGGTTTGAATTGCAAAACCACCAACCGGAATTAATCCCACAACATCGGTGAGGATGTTAAACAAAAAGATAATGATGTCCAAAAGGATTGCTTGCATGGTGTTAAAACGAATAAAGTGACTAATTTTTTCGTTTCTGACTACCAGCAAAAATAAAGCAAAGAAAATAATCATTCCTGCATAACGCACACCGTAGTAAATTTTCAACAATGGTATGAGTGGCAGAAACAGTAGTTGTAGTGGTGGAAAGTCTGAGAACAAATATCTACCAAATACAAAAACCTCAATTAGAGGCAGCAAATAAGGCAAGCAAGCAAAAATCCGATCTGAAACCGTTGTAGACCCGCGCCAAGACATTATGCGTTCTCCTGTGGTTAAATTTCTATAGTTACTTGAGCTTAGGATAACGCAGTTGCTTGGTCTTGCTGGTAAATTAAACTATTCTATATGGGCGATGAGAAAGCCCATCATGCATTCATACTGGTCTGGTTGCTGTTGAGTAAGTTTATGAATGGCTTGACCACAGCGTAGTTCACCTCCACGCCAACGGGGTTGACCGCTTCTGTCAGCGAGTAAACAAGACTGGCAAACTTGCTCAGGGGCAAGGATTTGCTCGTCCATTAAAATGACTAGCATCGAATCCCTCCTGTAAATCCTTATTGTCACCCACATTTAACTCAGGTGAGGATACATCCTTGAACCGCTTTTGTAAGGTTGTGTGCGTACTGCGCGGTTAAAGTTTGTTATTAGCGATCGCACAGGACACTTAAGAACCACATCCTACCTTTTAACAAAAATGTGGATAACCACAATTAAGTAACACTTGTCAAGTGAATCTTAATTTTTTATTGTATGTTGTGTCTATTGCAAATTGGGCATTGTAGTAAAAAATAATACAACAATATTCGCGCTAAGTTGAGCAGAGACAGCCAACGGTATCTATTGCATCCACGTTAATTTAGCAATGGATACTGTCAAAGTTAATATTTAGGCAGCAACAAAAGCTTTACCCATAAGTACCACGGCAATCCATTGAAAGTCTCTTGATGCAATTAGTTAAAGGGTTATAAGTCAAGTAAGTAAAGCTGAGTTAACTAGATAGCCATTTAAGGGGTGCATTTGCAAAATACTGGGGTAAACTTGCAAGCAAGTTAATACACAATATTACTCAGCAGCTCGTCGGTCTGGGCATCACTCACAATGGAACACTGGCAATTTCTGATACAGAAGCAAGGCGATCGCTCGTGGCATATCCTAGAATCGCCAAATTTGGCAATTTCGGAAGGGCAGTATAGAGTTTTAGCTCGTTCTAGCCTTCCTAATACAGATGTGGAAGTGCGGGTAACTCACTCTTCAACCCAGGAAGTTCAACCAACGCGGCGAATTTTCAAGCGATCGCGTCGCACTAATTCAGAAGGCTTAATGGCGGTAATTCCTTTTACCCACTTTGATGCGGGAGTTTGGGAGTTGCGCTGTAATGGCGATTTGATGTCGGATCTACTTGGTAAATCTTGGCAATACAGCGTTCAGCTTCGAGTATTATCCCAGGAAGAAGAAGGGGAGAATGTAGAATCAAATTCACCCGATGGCCAAGATACTATTTTTAAAAGCTTAAAATCTACTGCCCCAGCAGAACCTGTAATTGCTTTAGATAATGCGATCGCAGTTTCGGCAGAATTGGCAGTTACTACAACAGTTGTTCCAGATGAAGGAAACTTGGATATTGCTCAAGCAGAACCTGTAATTGCTTTAGATGAAGCGATCGCAGTTTCGGTAGAATTGGCAGTTATTACAGTTGTTCCAGATGAAGGAAACTTGGATATTGCTCAAGCAGAACCTGTAATTGCTTTAGATAATGCGATCGCAGTTTCGGCAGAATTGGCAGTTACTACAACAGTTGTTCCAGATGAAGGAAACTTGGATATTGCTCAAGCAGAACCTGTAATTGCTTTAGATGAAGCGATCGCAGTTTCGGTAGAATTGGCAGTTATTACAGTTGTTCCAGATGAAGGAAACTTGGATATTGCTCAAGCAGAACCTGTAATTGCTTTAGATAATGCGATCGCAGTTTCGGCAGAATTGGCAGTTACTACAACAGTTGTTCCAGATGAAGGAAACTTAGATATTGCCCCAGCAGAACCTGTAATTGCTTTAGATGAAGCGATCTCAGTTTCGGTAGAATTGGCAGTTACAACAGTTGTTCCAGATGAAGGAAACTTGGATATTGCCCCAGCAGAACCTGTAATTGCTTTAGATGAAGCGATCGCAGTTTCGGCAGAATTGGCAGTTACTACAACAGTTGTTCCAGATGAAGGAAACTTGGATATTGCCCCAGCAGAACCTGTAATTGCTTTAGATGAAGCGATCGCAGTTTCGGCAGAATTGGCAGTTACTACAACAGTTGTTCCAGATGAAGGAAACTTGGATATTGCCCCAGCAGAACCTGTAATTGCTTTAGATGAAGCGATCGCAGTTTCCACAGAGTTGGCAGTTATTACAGTTGTTCCAGATGAAGGAAACTTAGATATTGCCCCAGCAGAACCTGTAATTGCTTTAGATGAAGCGATCGCAGTTTCGGTAGAATTGGCAGTTACTACAAATGTTGTTCCAGATAAAACGGAAGAAGATGAAAATATAGTTATCGATGAGCCTGTGAGTCCTGTATGGCTTAAAGGTGAGACAGCAGAGCAAATTTTACAAAATTTAATAGATTTAGCTTTACCCACTTCTGAATCGTTTTTGAAAGATGAAATAGAAGAAGATTCTCTAGTAACAGAACCACCATTATTGTTAACTTTAGATCGAGATACTTACATTGCTGCTTGGGGACAAGCTCTTACAATCAATGGGCATGTAGAACTTAAAGAAGAGAAAAATCTAGATCGGGCTGAAACATCGTCCCCAAAAAGCTTGCAGGCGCTTGAACTAGGAATTGAACTGCGATCGCCCCTTGAGTCGAAAATCTTTACCAAGGTACGGCAACCCTTACCAGACCAGGAATTGCCCTTCACCATCAATACCTCAATTGATATCCCTGCTGACTTTGAATCGAAATTAATTTTGGCAGATATCAGTCTGTATGGTCTATTCGCCGATGTTGGTGAAATCATCCGGTTAGCCAGCCAGTCCTTCACCATTACAGCAGATGTAACAGAATTACTGGCAATCACAGCCGCAGCAAAACCTAGTACATCCTTAAATCACCCCATACCATCAGACTCACCTGATGCTTTCACCGAGCCGGAGGCCGCTGTGAGGATCGATTTAAAACTATTCAATCTGGTCAAAATTCCAAAAACAGATCAGTCTCAGATACTCAATCCATCTCCAAATACACCCCTACCACCGCAAATTAACCTGCAAGTTCTGCGAGAAACCACCCTGCGGACATCTAATTTAAAAAATTCAGGTACTTCGCCTCAATTGCCGAAACTGCCTCCGATTCAAATTAATGCCAATCCTCCCACAGACGTTGTTGCAGAACCCACTACAGAAGATGAGCTTCTAGAAAAAGATACTACTATAGCTGCCATCAATTTGGAGCAGTTGGTCATCAAGCAACGTCGAATGCCAAAACTCGATACTACTTTTCCATATTTGAGACGGGCAAAAGCTTTGCCGGGTGATGCAGAAGAAGAAGTAAAAAATAATGTCCCTTCAGATGTATTGGAAGTTCAAGCGGCTGAAGACTTTTTGCCGTTGGACGCAATTGTAGCTGAAGATGAAAATATACCGGAATTAGTACTAGATGATGCACCATCTCAGAAAGAATCTGTTGCTGAGGTAGAAACCCAGCCAAATGTACAATCCGAGGAAGAACATATTGCTGAGGTAGAAACCCAGTTAAATGCACAATTCCAGGAAGAACCTGTTGCTGAGGTAGAAACCCAGTCAAATGCACAATTCATTACAACAGGCAACCTTTACTCATCTCCCCTACTCAGGAAGTGGATGCAGAGCCAAGGATACTCTTTGCCTGAATCCATCAATGAACCAGAACCTAAAGAATACGATCGCTATGTTCCAGTCCAGCAGACTCAGCTTTTTCTGAGTGCTGGAACTCCCAATGTTGATGTCAACTTGCCATTAAGCCTTAATGATGCAACAGGGACGTTGGAAGAAAGCCAAGAGTCGGTTTTTGAGCTTGGGAATTTTGAGGAAGATGCAGACACAGCAAAGGAAACCGATCTAGAGGCAGTGGAAGATACTGTAGGAGAAAAAGTATCTGAACCAACACTTTCAACGGCTCTGGTAAGACAACTACCACCTCCCCCTCCTCCGATAAAAGTAAATATAGCGTCAGCTTGGTTGGCGCAAGAAATTGTTGTAGATGATACAGATAGTGAACTGGAAGCCGATGCAACGAATAGTTACTCCTTGGAAGAAGAGAAGCAACCACTGTTAGGTTTATCCTCTTCTCGCTCCATAACTGCGGGAGCTATTGAACCTCTGCCAATTCCACAACTACATGTACCAGAAGGCGAACTAATCGCCGACAAATTTATCATTGTGCGGGTAGTACTGCCTGAAGTACCTCCCCAAGTAGTTGTGAAGTTATGGGTTGAAGACTGTCAAACTCGCTGGCTACTAGATGGCCCCCATTTGTTGACAAATTTACAACCTAATGTATTGGGAGAATTGGAAGTAATGACCCAATTAAAGATTCCCTTTGGCTGTTTGGAAATTCGCATAGAAGCGATCGCACTTGACTTGACAACCCTACAAGAAAGTCACAAAGTCACAATAGTTCGGACTGTGATCCCTCCAGACTTACCAAACTTGCAGCTAGATGAACTATTGGGTATGTAATTTAGGGCATTGGGAATTGGGAATTGGGCAGAATAACATTACTTCTTTCCCCTCTGTCCCCTGTCCCCTGCCTCCTGCCTCCTGCCTCCTGCTTCCTGCCTCCTGTTTCCCTTGTCTCCCAAGACGGCTGTGTTAAAAATATGAAAGAATTTCAAAAATCTGGCAGGATTTGCAGTAAGCTCATTTTGAATTGTAGTGTTATTTAGCAGGAACCTTTATTATGGCAGCTTCCTTTTTGCCTTCTATCTTTGTTCCCATCATTGGTTGGGTTTTGCCAGCTATAACCTTCGCATTTCTGTTTTTATACATTGAAAGCGACGATATCAGCTGATATAGCCATTAGTCATTTGCTCTTTACAAATGACTAATGACAAAGGACAAATGACTTCTGTCCAAAATTAATACCGCCTATCTCATAGAGACAGGCGGTTTTTTTAAGGTTGATTTCTCAACAAATGCTAGAAAGTTGTAACTTATAGTGTTCGGTTCAAACTAACTAATGTTAAATCGAAGAACCGAGTCCGGCATAGGCACCATAAAAGAAAATGCCCAAGACTGTAATTATACCTAAACCTGCGATCGTAGCGACGACCCACAGGGGAATTCTCCCACTTCCAGACACAGTTTCTCTCCTCCCTTAACAACAAATCAACACAGGTTCAATAAACAGAAATTAACAACAGTGGTTCCAGTTAGTTAAAGAAGTAACTAGAAAACAGAATCCCTAGAACGAAAACTAGTAGTAGTCCCAGGTATAGCGAAGTCCGGTTTAATTCAACCGGCTGATTATTGGGATTAGGCGATCTTTCTGCCATAATTGCTCCTAACGGTGAATAAATTGCATTGCGGCGATCGCGCCTAAAAAGAATACAGTTGGTACACCTAAAGTATGTACTGCCAGCCATCTAACAGTAAAAATGGGATAGGTAACTGGTTGATTGATGTTATTGCCGCTAGTCATGATTTCAAACTACTTTCCTATAAATTCTTCAACTTGTTTTTTAGCTTCAAAACGGTTCTTCACAATGGGCACTTCTTGCCGCGCTGGTGTGAAATACTCATTGGGACGAGGTGTACCAAAAGCATCATAGGCCAGCCCAGTTTGCACAAATAGCCAACCCGCAAGAAACAATGCTGGAATAGTGATGCTGTGAATTACCCAGTAACGAACGCTGGTAATGATGTCCGAAAACGGACGTTCTCCAGTGGTACCTGACATTTAGATTCCTACCTTCACAAAGAATGTTATAGAGTTTATTATCCTACAAAGTTAAGAAAGAGTTACAAGTTGCAACGTTCTTCTCAGAAATAGGTACTGGGGATTGGGTATTAGGTATTAGGTATTGGAGATTGGCTACTGGGTATTGGGTATTGGGAAAACTCGTATCCAATTCCCAGTCCCCAGTCCCCAATCC
>NZ_NOLI01000135.1:0-20711 GCF_002245975.1 Nostoc sp. 'Peltigera membranacea cyanobiont' 213
GGTGGGGTTCTTGTATCTCACCAAACTGGGAAACGCTATAATTAGTCCAGTTTAGTGCTGTAGGCACTAAAACCATAAGCCAAGGTTTCTTTTAAAGCATCTGATGGTTTAAGACTTCTGTTAATAGCATTAGCAAAGGGCACTGGAATTCCCTTAATGGTTTCCGGCAAAATTGCATATTCTTGTGTTGGTTCCACAATATATTGCGGGCACTTAGTTTTGATGCCAGCAGTCGCTAACATTTCATTTATTTCAGCAGCTGAATATTGCTTGAGATAAACTGGATTTCTCACAAATGGATTCAGCCTTCTGATAAAATTATGGATAATATGAGAAGGGCAGGACTTATTGTGAAAAGAATGATTAAAAACAAAAATTCCACCAGGTTTTAAGACGCGAGATATATCAGCCAACAAGCTTCTTAATTGTACATCTGGTATATGCATAAAGACGCAGTTAGAAATTACCAAATCTATAGAATTATCTTCCAAAGGTAATATTTCAGCAGAAGTGCAAATCAAGTTAAATTCCGCTTCTGGAAAAAAATTATATTCTTGTTTAACCTTAATTAACCGCCGCAATAAAGGTTCAGAAATATCAATACCGTAATATTTTTCGCATCTAAGATTTTTCGCTTTCGAGAGATGCAAAGGTGCGCGGCCATAACCAGAACCAATTTCTAGAATAGAGCCAACAGATTTATTTGAGGGAAATTTGTTCCAAGTCCCTCCAGGTGTACCAGTTAGCAGAGTGTAATCTTGTTTAATGGGTGATGTATCTGCAATTTTTTCAATTTTTTGGGAACCATAATATGTTTTACCAATTGCATCCCATGTTTTTTTATGTTGAGTATTATTCAATTGTTCATAATCACTAGGGAAATAAATGCCATCTCGTAATTCAAAGTCATTTAGACTGAATTTTGTATTTGCTAATTGAGTCATTATGATTATTCCTCATCAATAGTCAAGTCTGTTTTCTGTTATACTCTCAACTCAGCATTAACCGCAAGGGATTTTTACTGAATTGCTCTACATTAGCCTTTCCTTAAAGTCTATAACTGCTTTCAATTTGGTGGAATATATAGCGCTTGTCACTTTGCTGCAATACAGTCTGAACCTCGCCCCGTATTTACTTCAGCAAATACTCACCTCTCCTTACTAAGGCTAAAGTGTACACACAAGTCCTAAAAGCATAGTTTTGTAGGTATGTTAGCTTACCGTTAGCCAAAAATGCGATGTCTCCGACGGGCGATGGCAATGCGCTGATTAAATGTTGCTAGGCGATCGCATTCTCAAGATAAAATTTAAGTACTTAAACCCAAACTAGTGACTGCATAGCATTTTTCTCGGAATCCTCTTGCTCTTGCCCATCATCAGATGAGAGCGGCAAGTTCGTATACATTAGTTGATGGACAGCAACAATCGGAGGCTGGGATGATAGAAGGATCGCAACAAAAACGGGTGGTAGTTGTAGGTGCTGGTTGGGCTGGTTTAGGAGCAACCTACCATTTGGCAAAACAAGGTTATGATGTGACACTTCTAGAAGCAGGCCCTTATCCCGGTGGATTGGTGGCAGGTTGGCAAACAGCAGCCGGAAAATCTGTTGAAGCTGGCATTCATGGCTTCTGGTATCCTTACAGAAATATTTTTTCTTTAATTAATCAATTAGAAATTAATCCTTTTACTACTTGGACTCGTTCTTCGCAATATTCGCCAGCAGGTTTAGAAGTTGAATCGCCGATTTTTCAAGACTTACCGCGACTTCCCTCGCCACTAGGAACTTTTCTCTACACTCAGTTTAAGCGGCTGCCACTAATCGATCGTCTCAGCGCCCTGCCTTTACTTTATGCTGTCGTTGATTTTGACAATTCCGATGCAGCTTGGCGGCGCTATGACTTTGTAACTGCCCGTGAATTGTTCAAAGACTTTAACGTTTCTGCACGGCTTTACCGCGAGGCTTTTGAACCAATGTTATTGGTGGGCTTGTTTGCCCCTGGCGAACAATGTTCAGCCGCCGCAACTTTAGGGATGCTTTACTTTTTTATTCTGGCTCATCAAGCCGATTTTGATGTGGTTTGGTGTCGGGGAACTGTCGGAGAAAAGATATTTCGTCCTTGGGTGGAACGAATTGAAAAAGCTGGTGCGCGAGTGTTGCCTAAGCGTCGGGTTACAGACTTAATTGTTGATAGTAATCAAGTTAAGGGTGTGGTTTGTGGTGATGAAGTTTTTGATGCAGATGCCGTGATTTTTGCAGTTGGAGTCACGGGGATGAAGAAAATTGTCTCAACTAGCCCTAGTTTACAAAGCCGTGAAGAATTCCGTAATTTGAGCAATTTAGGAGCAATTGATGTTTTAGCAACGCGACTATGGTTTGACCGCAAAATTGATATTCCGCGTCCTTCTAATGCTTGCTTTGGATTTGACGCAAGTACAGGTTGGACGTTTTTTGATTTGAATGCCCTACATGATGAATATCGGGATGAGCCGGGAACAGTGATTGAAGCTGATTTCTATCATGCGAATCAGTTTCTCGGTTTGAGTGATGAGGAGATTTTAGAAATAGTTCAGGGTTATTTAGCAACTTGTGTACCCGCGTTTCGAGAGGCAAAAATAATTGATAGCAGTGTAATTAGGCTACCTCAAGCGGTGACTCACTTTGCACCTGGTAGCTATCGTTATATGTTGCCCGCGAAGACAAGTTTTGAAAATGTGTTTATGAGTGGGGATTGGATTGTGAACCGTCATGGTTCCTGGTCGCAAGAAAAGGCTTATGTTACTGGTTTAGAAGCGGCGAATTTAGTGGTGTCTTATTTGGGAGAAGGCCAGTCAGCTGAGATTTTAGCTGTAGAAGAGGATGAAGTGCATATCCAAGTGGCGCGATCGCTCAACCAAACTCTACGTGACTTGAGCAAATCTATCCTACCTAACTTTTGGCTGCCGTAATCCGTAGGGACGCGAAGAGTTAATCATTAGTTGTAATCTAAATTCGGTAAGCTAAAGAAAGCTATGCTATACGATCCTTCTAATGTAAATCAAATCACATAAGCTTATGGAGCCAGACTCTTTACAAACTGAGGTGATTCTGACGCATCCGCGTCAGTCACTCGGTAAAGTGCAACTTGATTGGACACCCCAACCCGGCAATTATCTCGATTTTGAGGGTAAAACCTACGCGGTTTTAGAACGCCGCCATCGATACCAACTTAAAGCTGGGCGTTACCGCTTACATAATATTGCCATTTATGTACAGTCTGCTAAACGGCCATCTGAGAAAAGTTTGGTAGGTGGACGTTGGGTAGTTGGCGATGCCACCTGTTGCTACAATGCTCATTCAGAACTCATTCGCTGTGCAGTGAACCCAGATGGCCCTTGCGAATCTTGCCGCTTTTATGAAAAGTCTGAGGAGAGACGCGATTAATCGCGTCTGTACAGGAGTTAGGAGCTAAAAATTATTCTCCATAATCTCCCTCATCTCTTCCATCCCTGTCAGTTTCCCGCACCAAAAACTTCTCCCACAGTTAAGCGGCTACCATTAACAAAATCCCATCCCGACTGGGGACGTTTCCCAGCTAGCTGAACCTCTCGCAACAGCAACAAACCTTCCCCAGTTTGAACGATCGCACCAATTCCTTTGATAATGCTAACTACAACTCCCGGTTTGTCTGATGCGTTTGACAAATCAGGCAATTTATGAATTAATTCTTGTAATTCTGGTGGTAGATTGCGTAGACGCGGAGCGGCTTGTCGCCAGACATCGCTTACAGAAGCAAGGGGAGCCGAAGCGGTGATTTTCAACAAGTTGTTACGAAAGGTAGCCGTGCAGTTAGGGTAAAAGCCTCTAATTTGATTGTGTAATTGGATCGCACTTTTTGACCAATCCAAACCATAATCTTCTTTTTGAATCAGAGGTGCATAAGTAGCTGCTAAATTATCTTGGGGAATTGGTTGAATTTCTTTACGTTCCAACTTCAACAGAGTTTCCACCAAAAGATCCCCACCGATTTCTGCTAGTCTGTCGGCTAAATCTTGGGCATTATCCAGTAATCCGATAGGTGTAGTGGCTATTTGTAGCATTGGCCCGGTATCCATCCCCACATCCATTAACATGGTTGCGATCCCCGTTTCCTTTTCACCGTTATACAAACACCACTGAATCGGTGCTGCACCGCGATATTTGGGTAAAATCGAGCCATGTACATTAATGCAGCCCAATTTTGGCATCTTTAAGATTTTTGCCGATAAAATCTGTCCATAAGCGACAACAACAAACACATCTGCGTCTAATTGTTTGAGTTTGGTTAAAGTTTCAGTGTCTTTTTTCACCCGTTCGGGTTGCCATACTGGTAAGTTATGAGCAGTAGCGATCGCTTTTACTGGTGTTGGCGTAAGTTTATTTCCGCGTTCCCGGCGTTTATCTGGTTGGGTGACAACCGCCAGCACCTCAAAATCTGAATGATTCAATAACTTTTCCAAGGTGGGTACAGCAAACTGCGGTGTACCAAAGAATACAATTTTCATTAATGATTTAGTTGTTAATCGTTAGTTATTAGTTAATGGTAAATAATATCGGCTGTTTGGTGGTACAATATTTTCGTATTAGTGAAACTAAAAGCCTACTTGATTAACTTAATAGTTAAGTTTATAAGTGTAACAGGTAGCATAAACTGCATCTGCCTTTAGTTAATCTAATGGTTTAGTGGTGTCTCGTCACGAGCCACTAGAGCATCTACCAAGTCAAATTTGTTGTGTTCCCGATGTTTAACCCAAATTGGCATTAAATACAGTTGGGTTTCCAAAAAACTATTGCATCTTCTAGCTATTTCTGTAGTTGAGATTGCAATTTATGACTTTGGGTTGCTGATAGCAATATTTTCTGAGTATGATTTATTATGCGTCTGCTTTCCCAGCTTTCCATGTAACGCCTCACGTTTACCATCATGAGGGTTTGCGCTGTTATATTTAGTGTTTAACCTGGCTTGTTTGCTTTGTACTAGCGATCGCTAGTACGATCCCCACTAACTAAGTTATCTCACTTCTAATTGCCAGTGTCATTGCCTTACATATAACTTGTAATATCCCTTGACTAATACCTATTTTTGGTTTAGTTAGGTATAACAACAGCAGGATTATATATCGTGTAGTAATTACTGAGTTATCAGCATTTTTACTATACTCGCATATTTTTGCAAAAAAACATTCAGTACCTGAGTAAGAAAAGGTGTGGACAATGATACTTAATTTTTGTAAAACTCTGCAAACTTTGAAGAAAATATATCGTCAAAGTTTTTAGTTTCTTGTTATACATATAATTACTGCTTGCCCCATTACTGCATAGGTATTGCTTCTCACATAGCAACCGCCCCTCTAGAGAGTCTACAAATGCTTAAACCCCTTTTGCTGTCAGGATGGTTCCGCGCACAACCATTTCTAAATTACGTTGTCGTTGTGATACTGATTGCACCCTTGCTAGGGGCATCGGCTCACTCGTTCCCTGTAAAATCAGAAGTAGCTAAACTAACTTCGATAACTGGAGATTCTGACTCTGTATCAAAGGAAATAGCTGTAGTTGAGGAACCTGAGATAGCTGAAATATCAAAAACAGATCAAATCAACTCATCAACAGAAGAATCCGATCCTGTACCAACTCAAAGTACTGCTGTTCAGGAACCGCAAGTATTACCATCGAATAAAATTGAGTCTTTGGCTCAAGCAGATACTTATGTATCAAATAGCGACTTAACTTTTCCTAATACTTTGGCAGCAGTCGAACTTGCACCATTAACAGATGTTCCTGTTAGTCAGCTTAATCTAATACAAAAACTCAAAGCTGCTAATATCAAGTCTTTGAAAGGAAAAGAAAATTCTCTCTCTAGAGATAAATCTTTGACCAAGTCATTGATAGCAACTCAAATAGCCCCAACTCTTAGAGAATCACAACCAACCACAACGACGGAAACACCTGTTGCTAAACCAGTTGATGAATCCCAAGCAGAACAAATAGATCCCTTAGGCAGTCCTCATCCTATTCCTTGGAAATGGATTACAGCGACTCAAGAGGCTATTGGTTCCAAGGGTGGTTCTGGAGTCCGCCACTACCGCAGCGTACCGGTGGTTTCTCCTGATGGTAAATATGCTGTTTATAGCCGGGTACAATTAGAAGTAAAACCAGAAATGTACAACAGCCGTGTTACCAGCGTTCTGTTTGTTCAAGATATGCAAACTAAGAAGTTGTGGGTAATGGCTTCAACGACTCCTGTTAGCGATCCTTTATTAAAGGTAAAGGCTGTAAAGGCGGCATTGTCAGAAGAAACTGACACAAGTGGCAAAATTGGGGTATTAGTTCCAGTAAGCTGGTCAGAAAAAGGCGATCGCTTCTTAGCACGCAAGTTTGAGGGTATATTTAACACAGGCGATTCTACAGATAGTGCAGTGATTTGGGATCGAGAAAAAAATCACGCCAATACAGTTGCTCCTGTTAATGAGGAAGAACATGAAAAAATTGCCGTATTGTTAGGTTGGAGTAAAAGCCAACCAGATCGCGTGCTGTTCCGTGCAGGGGAATTGGGCGAAGAAAACTGGCCGCTAATGCAAGTTGCTAATGATGGTAAGACTATCACTACAACAAACGACGATCGGCCGATTACTTTTGGTAAAAAGGTTACAGAAGTTTGGGCAGGCCCACAAGTTGCCTACCGATAGTTTATAGAAAAATTTATTACTCCCGTTGTCTTCACTACTGACAACGGGATTTTTTATTATGTGGTAAATATTTTTGGCGTTCCTGAGTTTAGATAGCCTAAGAATGAGTGTAAAAGCGCAGATATGACAACAGCGATCGCACTTTATATATCTACTAAACCCTATTCCCAAGCCTGATAAATTGGCGAAGGTATTGGAAAAAATAAAACATTTCCTAATTACACATCCTACTTTCTGATATTAAGTCATACAGAATTAAAACTAAAACTATAAAGACTTATTTATCACCCCTTTCCCATTCAGGGATGGCTCCTTTTACCCTGCGGATGGGCAAATTAGCAATTAAAGCTGTAGTTCGTTGGTTGCTTTCTAAGGAGAACTCCAAGCCCTCTGTCTCAATTTCGACATAGCGACAGACTACATCTAGGATTTCTTTCCGCATTTTTTCCAACGTTTGAGGATCTAAGTCAGCGCGATCGTGAGCAATCACCAATTGCAGGCGACGTTTAACTTGAGTTCGACTGCTATCAGGGCCGCGAGAAAAAAGTTTTTCTAGAAGTTCAATCATTACGAATAGGTCTGGCGCGAAGACTGGAAAAGTAAGTTAAACAATCTTAGTCCACAACAACCTTCGTAGACGGGCGAAGATGCTGTCTTGGGACGAGTCGATCTCCAGAAATTCGACACTTTCTCCTTCTAATCTACGAGCAATGTTCTCAAAGGCTGTGGCAGCTAAAGAGGGATTTTCCGCTAACACTAAGGGTTCACCGCGATTGGTAGATACAATAACACGCTCGTCGTCAGGGATTACCCCGATCAGGGGAATGGCGAGAAGTTCCTGAACATCTTGCACTGACATCATATCATTTGCCTGCACCATTGCGGGTCTGATGCGGTTAATTATTAAATGAACACGCTTGATACCTTGTGCTTCTAGTAAACCAACTACCCGATCGGCATCACGAACTGAAGAAATTTCTGGCGTGCTGACAACTAGCGCTTCTTTTGCCGGGCCGATCGCATTTTTAAACCCATTTTCAATCCCGGCGGGGCTATCGATGATCACGTACTGATATTTTTGCGCTAGGGCATTCACCAGTAACTTCATTTGTTCCGGTGTGACTGCATCTTTGGAGCGATTTTGGGCTGCCGGCAGGAGTACGAGATTGGGTTGGCGCTTATCTTTCACCAAGGCTTGTTCTAAGCGGCACTCTCTGGCCAAGACTTCTACCGCAGTATAGACGATGCGGTTTTCCAGCCCTAGCAGCAAATCCAAATTTCTCAAACCAAAATCCGCATCAACCAAGGCAACTTGACGACCCATTTTGGCTAAAGCCATGCCCAGATTTGCTGAAACTGTGGTTTTACCCACTCCTCCTTTACCGGAGGTAATCACTATAATGCGAGTCATGATAGAAATGCGGTCAATGAGGGTTCAGGAAATATAAAACTGTAAATTGCAGTATAAAGTATGAAGTATCGTATCAAGTATGAAGAAATATCTGATCTCCCTGATTTGGGCGAGGGATAAATATTTTTTGATTGCGATGTTTGGCGACAAGCTGCTTTGCGTCTACGCTCGGTCGTGTGAAATACACAACGCTAGGGATAGGGATTAGAGTAGTGTATTCCATCTACATGAAAACCGCTATATTTCATCCTTCATATTCTTCATATTTTAGGTAAATATTCAGGGCTACTAATTGCTCTTAGTAAATTGGTTTCTAGAAAAATCACTAGCTCTAGCGATGCGAATCCCTTGGGGCATAATATGTGCCACTTCTGGAGAAAATTGCATCGGTAATTTTTCTGGTGCCCTAGCTACAGCATCTGCGATCCGTAATTGGGTAGGTTCCATTTGCAAAGCCATAATCAGACACTCACGATTGCCTCCAGCCCCAGCATGAGCAATTCCACGTAAACGACCCCAGATGATAATATCTCCATCTGCAATTACAATACCACCTGGGTTTACATCTCCCAAAATAATTACTGTACCAGGATGACGAATTTCGACTCCAGAGCGGACTGTTGTTTCTAGATAGAGGGCATCTGCCTGGGGTGTAGCTGTAGCTTCTGGCTCTGTATTCAGGGAAGTTATGGGCTGCAATTGCTCTACAGAATACCCAGATGTGACGGCTGCGATCGCAGTTTGTCGGCGACTTGTTGAGACAGATATTAGCCGCAGTTGGACTTCACTTAAAGCCTCGGCAAGTTCTTGGAGTTGTCTGGCATCTACTAGGCGGTCTTGTGCCATGAGATGTACGGGAGTATTAGCGATCCGAAAGCGATCGCCTGCATTCAAACGTTGCCTGATTTGTTGCCAAATATCAGACCAACTGAGTTCTGAGGCAGATACTTGAGCTTCTAAGGGCAAAATTAATAAAAGTCGTCCCTCCTTACTTTTTAACTGGACTTGGGTATTGTCATTTACGCGATACCCTGATACTGCTGACTCATTGGGATTTGAATCAGTAAGGATAAAATCATCTGATGCTGCATCAGTACTTAACTCAACATCTGGGTTAGCAGGATTTGACTCTACATCCTCCAAGACAGGATTCGATTTTAAATAAAGGAGGACGGATTTTAACTCCGCATCAGGGGGGATAGGATCTGACTCTACATCAGAAACAGTAGGATTCACCTCTACCCCCGAAATAAGAGAGTTTGATTCTGCATTAGGAAGTGCAGAATTTGACTTTAGATTGGGAATCGTAGGATCAGAAGTCATGCAGTACTAGCCAAAAGACAAGGGACACTCCGAATCATTACCAATATTAGATCAGTTGGAAAATTCAACAACATCGTCAGGTAAAAAAGTACAGAGGATAGATTACTCCTTTCCCGCCATAAGATTACTTGTATTTATCCTTTGCGTCCTTCTCTACGAGACGCTACGCGAATGCGTCCTTGGCAGTTCGTTAAAAAAATTATCTTCTAGCAGGAAGGGAGTAGTTCAGAATTATCATCATCTTCACTTAACACTCAAGATTGTTTAGTCAACCTTTGATAAATTGTCCCCAAAGCATCAGCATCACCAACGTTACCTGGAAATAGCACCACAGGCAAATCAGGAAACTGGGGATGCTCGGATGGAGTTAACACGATTGAACAACCAGCTAAAATTTGACCGAGTAACCGGGCTGAAGTTAAGGCTAGTCCAGTACTCAAGACATCGTTTGAGGTAATGCCACCCTTGCTGATTAAGAATCCTATATCAGATGGTAAACCCCGCACAATATCCATCAATAAACTTGAAACTTTTGCCCCAAACTCCAATCGGGTGTTGATATCTTTAAAACTCAGTTCCTGACGGCTAGTATAAACCACTGGTGTTTTGCCCGCTTCGTGTGCCGCCCGCGTACTTTCCTGAATTTCCGTTAGCAGTGCCGCAAACTGATTTGCATCATCAAGCAATCGCGCTACATTGACTTCGATTCCCACGGTTCCTTGTACTTGCAATAGCGCCTCTAGCTGCTGAGTAGTCTTTTTCACATGGGAACCAACAATTATCGCCCCTGGTTTGCCTTGACGCACGTATTGCGCCATGTTTTCGGCAGCAATAGGTTGGGGTGGTAAAGCGGCTAAAGCCGTTAAAATACTTGCGGCACTGCGAAACAGAAAGCGTTTTCCTTGACTTGCTGCTGCTAATATGTCTACTGCAAAGCGGTTGAGATCGGCTTGAGTTTCACCATCGACGACAGCGCACTGATTACCACTCAGTTGTAACAAGCGTTCCAAACTACCAGCGCGAATATCGGCTAGGAGAAACCTTTCTACAGCTTCGGCATTAATTCGTCCTTGAGTCTTTTCTTCAACATACTTGGGTAAGTAACTGTGATGGTAACTGAAGACGGAATCACGGGCAAATTCGGTTTCATCGACTGGGGTGGGGACACCAGCAATAATTAAGTAATGCACGCTGTCGCGGGTGATGCGTCCGCCCTCAAAAAATGCCGGGACAAGGAAATGAGCATCAAAAGGGCCGAGTTCTTGGGCGATCGCATCAGTTTCAACAGGATAATGCCCCCGCAAAGTAGAATCAGAACGGCTGACGATCAGAAAATCGTCAATTCCTTCCGCATTCAAGGCGATTTTCAGGTTTTGGCAAACTTCTTTGGTGACAGATGTGGCTGACTCTGGCGTTAGCGATCTAGTATTAGTCAACACAAAGAAAATCGGCGAATCATCCTGTAACCCACTGCGTAAAGTGTCCACATCCCAGTGCATTAATAGCAAGCAGCTGTGAACTGTTTGAGAACCTGTGGGGTCATCATCTAGGACAATTATTTTTGGTTTGTTGCTCATTTAAGTCAACGGGGCGATTGTTTTTTAGGAAATTCATCAGTAACGAAAAACTTTACTCAGCCTTTGTGCAATTTTCTGATTTCTGCTTGCACATCGATCGCAATTTGCAATGATTGATTTAGCAGTTGAGCATATTCGCCTGCTTGACTACTAACTTGTAAAGCTTGCAGACTGGCTAAATTATTCACAAATAACTCTTGGTTATTAGCAAGCAATTTTTTATTATCTCGCAAAATTCGTTCTGTTTTCAGAGCGCGGACTAAATCTTCTCTAATCAGTTGTAATGCGGCGGTTACTTTATCTCGGTCATGGATACTGCTTTCGATGTTTCCTGATGCTGCCAATTGGTCATTAATATCTATAGCGTTAACCAGGTCATGATATTTATCTACTTCATCTAAAAGTATTGTCAGTCCTTCGGGACAGGTCAATTGTCGCCATAGCCATCGCCCCACTAATATCGGCATTGGCACTAAAATTAGTAAAAGAATTCCGAATTTAATTGAAGAACCAATTGTTGGCAGAATAATAAATGCGTAAATAAAGCCCACAATTATGGGCGTTAGCGCCAGCGTCACCAGCGATTCATTGAGCAAAAACCCTAATCGCTTCTTGCTATCTCGCAAAACAGAGGGACGGAAAACGTCTTCTGAATCGAATCCAGTCAAACGTCTCAGTTCCCCCTTACTAATTTCCAAACCTATTAAGTCCGGCTGCACGGCTGGATAACTCCTATGGAAGCCCAAGTTGCGTATTTATTTTAATCGGGTTTGGTAGAGAAGCAATGGATGGTTACGTAATAGTTATGATAAAAAGCAAGCTGTGCAACCCAACTGCATAAAGCTAAGAAGCATTTTTGGATACAATGCAGTACTTATGTAGGCGATCGCATTTATCAATTATCAGTTATCAGAGTGGGAGTCAAAGCTTGAAACCAAGATAACTGTTCGCTGGCAACTGTTAAAGGAGCGCGATCTGCCAGGATGGGTTCCTGAATCCTACTTTCTGACAAAGTTAGACGGGTCTTGATCTCGTCGATGCTTAGTGGGAATTGGGGTTGGCTGTCCATCACCTGCAAGGGCTGCGGTTTTTTCCAGGGATTCCCTCAATCGCTTGGCTGCGTAGATAGACATGTCTCGCGGTACATTAATGCGATCGCGCAAATATCGGAGAGCAACATCAGATCCCGATGGAGGTACACAGTCTTCATTGGTCATCATGTGTGTTAAAGCACAACGTAGGGCTTGGTCAAACAATTTATCATCTAAAGGGTTGACTCGGATAATATTGACGCGATGCTCGATAGTTCGTTGAAGAGCTTCCATGCGGGAGTTTTCGGGTTCTGGATAAGTAACATCTGGTAGCCCGAACCAGGGCCCGTTATCCACCCGCGCTTTATTGAGAAGCATCTGGGTTTCGCGGTTTTCCCAACAGCCCCCCATCTGGGGCGGCAAATCATGTGCGTGGGTGTGAAAGTCGCTCTGGGTACCGCAGTAGGTCGGTCGGCTTTCCATTGCCGCAAACCATGCCCTCAAGCGAGGGTTTTCCTCCCGCAGAGAGTAGCCCTTGTAGTAGTAAAGGCTCGCATTCATCCGTTCGAGATATGGCGTAAAAATGACATCGACGATGCCGAAGCTATCTAGAAAGTAAGGACTTGGGGTGCAACCCAGAGCCTCCTCCACCCTAGCCACTACTGCGATGAATTGTTCTCGGTTGCGTTGTTCTTGTTGAGAGTTCTCTGCTCTGTAGCACAGCCAAGCACACCAAGCTCGAAATAAAAGTCGTTCTAATTGACGTAGAGGAAGCACTGTGCGGTCTTCCATCCCTTGGCTCAACGGCTCAAAAACCTTTTCCAAAGCGATCAAAATGTCATCGCTTTCCTTAATAATCTGTCCATCTAGCTCGATCGCGGGGAGCATTCCTGATGGTACCTTACGTTTGTACCAACTTTCTTTCTCCCCGTAACAGAACATTGTCACTTTTTCAATGCGATAGGGGATCTGTTTTTCCTCTAGCCATAACCAAACTTTTTGACAGTAAGGACACCAGGCGTGGTTATCGCGGTACAGTGTTACCCGCACATCAGATTCGCGCTGACCAAACAAGCGCAACCTGGCTTTAGCGTTGGTGAGACCATTAACGGTATCTATTTGATAGTCCGTGAGGGTTTCTAGTTCTTGCCAGCTTAAGGGTGCGGTAGTCATAGGGTGAATTGCGTAGGCCAATACTTAGGACTTTTCTTGACTCTACAATATTTTCAATTACACCAAGGCTTAATTTAACCGATAGGTTCGCCCATTTGGAAAAGATATTGGAATTTGTAGGATAGTGGCTCTATTGGGATGAACTATCTGTCTTAACGCTCAAAATACTGTGTATGATTCGGTGTCAGTCCGATTTATCAGAGAAATTAATGAACTCAAAATATAACTTTCAATACTTCCAAGGAAGCTCTCTTTCTGATTTATTTGCTCAAGATATCACAGATGCATCTTATGGGTTTATCTTAAATTACCCTGCAACTGCGAGTTGGGCTGCTTATCCCAACCGGAAAAAATATTTTATTCAAGATGGCAGTAGTGAAGCCACCAAAACCTCATTTGATAAGATTTGCCAAAAGGAACCTTGGAAAAATTTGGCTGTGTTAGGCGAGGGCATTCCTGGAATTGTGATTATTCCGCCACCAAAGTTGCTGCTCGAATACTGGCAAGAGCATTTCGGATTTAATCACTCTAATATTGAGATGATGGACGGCTCAACTTATCTGGACGATCTGGGCCGCAACGAACACTTTGATAAACTCATTACTCTATTTCCCTTCGATGGTTTAAAACCCGAAAAACACGCTGTTGATTCAGACACCCATTACCGCTTACTTAGTAAAGTAACGCTAGACGAACTGGGCGTGCAATGTCCAAAATACAAAACCTACAATCTGCACCAAGTCAATCTCCAAGACATCCAGTTACCGCAATTCCCCTATTTAATCAAAACATCGCACGGACTCTCAGGAGAAGGCACTTATATCATCAAAAGTCCCAGCGTTCTAAACTACTGCCTTGAAGAAATTAGAAAATATCTTGCTATTAAATTGCTTGATACGATTATTGTCTCGGAGTTTGTCAAGAATGAGGTGCAAAATTACTGCGTACAGTTCTATGTCAACAAAGCGGGGGAGATAACCCTCATCGGCACTACTGGACAACTCGTTACTCCAGAAGGCAACTATTTAGGGGGACTGATTGACTACCGCGAAACTGACATGAGCAAGTTCTTTGAGATGATTGCCAACGTTGGTCAGTATGCTCACAAACACGGGTATTTCGGCGTGATTGGCTTTGATGTGCTGGAAAATCAAAACGGACAGCTTTTTGCAATTGATGCCAATTTCCGAGTTAATGGCTCGACTTCGTTGTGTTTGCAGCGCCATACTCTACTGCGACTGGGAAAAGGAGTAGCTAAATATTCCGGTAGCTACCGAATGGAAGGGACATTAGAATCAATTCTCATAACCCTCAAACCAGAATTAGATCGCAAAGACTTGATTATTCTATCGGCTTTGGAGAAAGTCAAATACGGAAAAATCTATACAGAACTTTATGCGATCGCTACTGGAGAAACTATCGAACAAATGCAGTCTATTGAGCAGAAATTACAGAATAAGGGATTGCAACTACTCTCTTAAGGGCTAGTGCTAATGCAGGTTATCAAGAATATCTACACTAGGCATTCTTGATAAACCCAATTATCAGGAATTCTTTCTAAAATTCCAGAACCAAATACCTGATTCATTTTTAAGTATTCTAGATGAACGTAACCAATATGACAGTGACAACTTTGATTGCTACAAGGTTGATTAACCAAAGCTGCTTCCCAGTCAGAATCATAAATATTACCAATTGGTTCTTTAATAAAATGACATCGGCGCATTGTCCCATCACCATCAACAGAAATCGCTGATTTCCCAGCCCGACAAGAATGCCCAAAGCTAGGATAATGATTAGTATTTAATTCATATAATGGGTCGATAGATTGGAAAAATTCTCGGTCTGCTGGTGATAAATTAGGAAGTTCTGATTTCACAGCATTAATCCACAAATAAATGTGATTTGGTAACTCTTGACGTAAAGCTGCTATTTCTGTTTTAAAGTTGGGAAAACCGACAACTCCTACACTAAATTTGACATTTTTGTTGTCTAGATTTAGGCATTTTTGTAAGAAGCGATCGCGTGACACCCATTCGGAATGAAAAGTTGCCCAAAGCGCCAATTTATCTTTGTTACATTCCTCTACCCAATCTAAATTACAAGATAGATTAGTTTGAATTGCTGCTTTATTAACATTGGGTAACTGCGTTAATTTTATCAGTGCTTGCTGATACCAAGAATGGATTAGGGCTTCTCCCCAAGGAGTAAAAAGAATTGAAAATTGATGTTGGGGATGTTGGGAAATAAAATTGACAAATCGTTCTAAAGATTGTTTATCGATTGCTAATTCGGCGGCTGTTTGTTGGCGTTTAGCAAAAGGGCAATATTCACAACCGTAGTTGCAACTGATTAAAGGGCCGCGATAGAGAATAGTGAGGTGCATGGAGAACTTATAGTTTTGTTCTTTTTCAGTGGCTAAATGCTGTCAAGTTGATATTTTTAGGATATGGAACAAGCAACCCTAAAACCAATCCGATTGTTTGGTGCAGCAGCACTACGATAAGCCGTTTTCCACCCTCGCACAACTCGGTATTCTCGAAATTGACTCAATTCTTCAGGGGTTTCCCGCGCTGTACCATCTGTGGGTGCGTTGTAATAATCTCTGTGCCAGTAATCAGCACACCATTCTATGACATTACCGTGCATATCATATAGACCGAAAGGGTTGGCAGAAAAGGAACCCACTGGTGTAAGTTTATTATAGTTTGCTGTTTTACTCACATTCTCAGGAGTAATTATCTCGCCAAAATGGTACAGCGTGGTAGTACCTGCACGACAAGCATACTCCCACTCAGCTTCACTTGGCAGTCGATATAAACGTCCTGTGCGTCTGGAAAGTCGCTGACAAAACTCAACTGCTTCTGGCCAAGATACCCAATCGATAGGATGCTGGTTAGGAACTATGTCTGAAAATTCTGGAGGATAACGAGATAAATTCGGATCTAAGTCGTACTGTACTTTGGGCAAACCTGCAACAGCTTGCCATTGTGCTTGAGTAACCTCAAACTTGCCAAGGTAGAAAGATGCAACGGAAACCGAATGCTGTGGTTCTGAACTACTACCGTTCATCTGACGCTGTTGTGCAGGAGATGAACCCATTAAAAACTGTCCTCCAGGGATTGTAACCATTTCTAGTATTGCTCCCTTGCCCAGGTCTTCAGCGAAGAACTGATTTTTACCCTGACGGCGATTTACAATTTGCCCTTGCGAATCAACTGTGATTACTTCAAACTCAAAGGTTTGTAAGATAGGTGCTTTACCTGGTTTGGAGATCCGAGAAGAGGATTGTCTCATACAACTTCCGGCGATCGCACTCATCAAGCCTAAACCTGAGAAAATCAAAAGTCGTCGTCTTAGATTTGGAGGTTCTATATTTAGAGACTGCTGGCGCGGTTGCTTCATGAAGAACCCCTAGTAATCGTAGGTTGAGATATATGTTTATAATTTCCTTCCATACAATGTTTTTCAGATTTATTGAATTAATGGGTTTAAACTTTAAGCCTGTAACTGGTTGGAGAATAATAGAGTTTAAGAGTAGAGATATCGACTAAAACTTATTTCAATTCATAAGTCTGGCTTAGTTGCCGCACCTGATCAGAAAATAACCAATCACCAATTGTGTCAGAACGCTCAATACCTGCATCAGTTAAACACAAAATTTGTTCATTTTGCGTTGCCAGATTCAGGGATAGTAATTCGGTGAGTTCTGGAAAATCTACCATTACATCTGTTCCAAACTGATGGCTATAAATAACAAAATTCAACCCTTCATCAGAGAGAAGAGATAATAAAATGTAGCGACGACGGCGTTCTTGGGCATCTAATTGGAAACCATAGCTGGCATAGTCGAAAGCTTCATTGGGTGTCTGGATATAGGCTTGCAGAATATCACGGATTTCCTTAGAACCCACTGCATATTCGTTAGAGTAGTGCAAAGTATTAGTGTACGAACGTGCGCCACAACCTAAACCAATCATCCCGTCGGCTTGACAGCAGTAGACAAGAGAGGAGGGAGACAAGGGAGATGGGGGAGACGGGGGAGACAAGGGAGAAATATTGCTACCTTGTCTACCTTGTCCCCCTTGTCCCTCTTCCACTCGTCGAAACATCCGCATGGAAACTTGCGTATATCCTTCTGACAATAATAGCGATCGCCCTTCCCGATAACAAGCTAAACGAATATCGTCCCATTCTCGATCTGTGCGTCCCAAACCTGTGAGCGATCGCACATACAATGGATATAGATAAATTTCTTCTGGTTGAAAACGCAAAGTAGCTTGTATTGATTGCAACCAACTATTTACAGTTTGTCCGGGTAAACCGTAAATCAAATCAATGTTCAGAGTGGGAAATCCCATCTCTTTGATCCTTGTCAGCGTTGCTTCTATCTGAGTAGTAGATTGACGGCGCTGGGTGGCTAAAACTTCCGAATCGATGAAGCTTTGGACACCAATGCTAACACGATCGACGGCGTGCGATCGCAACAGCTTTAACTTATCCTCAGTAGCGGTTTCTGGCGAAACTTCCACAGAAATGGGAATTTCCTGTAACTTTGCACCCATCGTACTTTCAGCAATATTGAGAATAGTTTCGAGATGCTGAATGGGTAACTGAGTCGGAGTTCCGCCACCAATAGCGAACCTAGCAAATGACACATCACCCAACACCGCTTTCATCCGTTGCGCCTGTCGCTGTACTGTGCGGACATATTGACTCATAAAATCTTCATTGTGGCTGACTATGGTAAACAGGTTGCAGAACCCACAACGCATTTCACAAAACGGTATATGTATGTAGAGAAACAGCGCTTGTCTATCTTGCTGCGCCCAAAGTTCTGGAAGATGCACAGGTGGGGAGATGGGACGGTAAGCTGTTTTGTGGGGGTAAGAATAGACGTATGCTTGATAAGGAGACTGGGCAATTTTCGATTTGAGATTTTGGATTGTCAGCATAGAATTTCAAGTATTTTCGTGACAAGTTAAGAATTTGCTTTAAGCCTCACGCCAAGAATAACTCTGCGCCTCTGCGTGAGTTTTCATAAAACAAACTCTGCATAGGGAACAGTCCAAACCACAGGATGGCTGAGTCGATGTCCAGTGTAACCATCTTCACCATAAGTTGTCCCGTGGTCAGAACAGAGAATGCAAAAAGTAGAATGCCTTTGTTGTATAATATTCCAGAGTTTAGCTAATTGGCGATCGACATATTCCAAAGCTGCGGCGTGAGATTCAATGGTATCGATTTTATCTTTTGCATCTGGAAGATAGAAATAATTTGGTTGATGCAAAGCAGAAATATTTATAAATAAAAATATACGTTGATTATTCGACGTTTTTTCTAAAATTTGTCGTGCAAGATTTACCTGATTTTCTGTAGATTCGGGGTTAGTAACACCTAATTCTGGACTCCAATAACTTTCAGCAAACATTGAGGGAATTACATTACCTAAAGGGTTGCGTTTGTTGAAAAAACCAACTCCACCAATGCAAACTGTATGATATCCCTTAGCAGCTAATCCAGTAACAATATTTGAGCTATCTAACACACAAGTGTTATCAGTTGTAGTGGTACTTCCTTCAAATCCCAAAGCAAAAAGACGGGGGTGAATTCCAGGCGTTACAGGTGTGGGTAAAAAGCCTGCGAAAAACGCATGATGAGAAGCATAGGTAAAGTTTCCGGGTGAATGGCGTTCTTCCCAACCTGTTTTAGGGAGTACTTTTGCTAAGTTTGGAGTGCGTTTTTGTGCGAGTAAATTTTTAGCTACGTCGTAACGCAATGTATCTAGGGTGATAAATAAGATGTCATGAGTTCCCACGATTTGATTTATATTGAACATGGCGAGGAAAAATTATGATCTATTTATAGTCATGCCAGTAGGGTGTGTTATCGCCTTAGCGTAACGCACCATCGAAAATTAAAAACTACTTTATCTAAAGTATTATTTATTCGTATAAACAGGTATAGCGATCGCCAAATTCAGATTCCTCGTTTTCGTCGTTAGCCTGTGGATTTGTAATTACTTGACAATCTAGTTGAGATAATTCTTCAATCATATTTGTAGAGAGATAATTCATTGAAACATCAAGGGTATGAAGCTGATTAATAGAGGGAAAATTCAGTAAAGCTTTAGCACCTTCATCAGTCAAAGTTCCCATCGAAAGGTCAAGTATTGCAAGACGGTCGATAATTGTTGGTAATTCTGTTAAGCACATAGCAATATTGTCAGAATAATCGCTGCTTCTTAGCCCCAAATATTTCAAATTTGGGAATAACTCTCCTGAGATAATTGGTAATAAATGCTTCGTTCCAATATCACTTCCATATCTGTGACAACCACCCAGCCATAATTCAAGATATTCTAGTGCTGGTAAATCAAGCTGAAAAATTTGGTCAACAGTATCCGAGTTGATAAATATTAAGCCAGTTTCAAAAATTAGAGTTTTTAAATATTCATGTCGTAAAGGTTTAGGTCTGATAGGTGAACACCAACCACCTCTTACTTGTAATACTTCCAATTTAGGAAAATTTCTTAATACAGGTGTAACATCACCTAACTCTAAGTATGAACTCATAAATGGATGTGCTTCTGCATTTCCGATAAATAAATATTTAAGATTAGCTAACTTATCATCAGCATCAAGTATAAGTTTTATATAATCATCAAAGTTATCATCGATAGAATAAGAACCATGTGGTACATAGTTATGATTAAAACCACGTATTTCACAGCTTAAAGCTTCGATTTTGCTTGTATGTGAATCTTGCAGTAATATCTTTAATAATTCTAAATTCACAACATAAGCTTTCCCTTCTGGATCATTAATTCCAACTTCAGGATTAAAATTTTCTCTCGTCCAATCTTCCAATTTTGTGAAAAATAACCAAGGTGCAAAAGATAATAATGCTTGTTTTCCCTTGTCTCCTCCCCTTTGTTTTAATAGCCTTGCAGCAAAACGTTGCGCTTGCTCGGAAGAATCCATTAAAGTATTAATTACTAAATCTAAACCCATATCTCCATAATTCAAAGCCTCAGAAATAGCAGCGAGTTTCACTTCAATAACCGAACTTTTTAAGCGATTTTTTACCCCTTCAATTCCTCCTAATACCACACCGCTAACAGGAGGTGGCGCTTCTCCACCGAGTACTGCGTCAAATTGTCCAGGTTGATTTGAATTGTTGTTCATTTTGGTTAATCCTAATTTATAGTCGTACCCTACATTTATCTTGCCAAAATCGCCTTAACTTCACTCGTATAAGTATCCATCCCATCCCATAAAATACCCGGTAGTAAATCACCAAAAGCATTAATCTCTAAAATCGCATGAGTTTTCCAATCGGGTAAAATTAGTAAATCAACTCCGCAATATAAACTATTAGGAAATAACGCTGCTGCTTGTTCACAAGTTCGCTTCATTATCTCCCAATTTTCTACACCAACTTTTGCTAAAAATTCCTCAGTATTTCCCCGTTCATTCCCCAAATGCAAATTTGT
>NZ_NOLI01000136.1:0-20597 GCF_002245975.1 Nostoc sp. 'Peltigera membranacea cyanobiont' 213
CCCCTTAAAATGATTATCATTATTGTTTAAAATTGGATTCTTGGTTTTTGTTGATTAATTTATTCTTTGGAAGTCCCTAAAGATTCACTTCCCTTCTTTTCCCACTTAACATAGGACTTACGCAATAACTCTCTGAAACCCTCTTTCCTTCGCGTTCTTTGCGTTCTTCGCGGTTCGTTTTTTCATAATTTTGCGTAAGTCCTGTTACAAACTGACAATCCCACGCTTAACAGCAGTAATCACGGCTTGTGTGCGATCGCTTACTCCCAGTTTGCTTAAAATCCGATTTACATGGGATTTGACGGTACTTTCACCAATAATCAAAGCAGTCCCAATTTCTTGATTACCCATTCCTTGTGCCATCAAACGCAGCACTTCCAACTCTCGTTCACTCAGTTCTGGATTGGTCATTCGCTGCAATAATTTTGCGCCCACTTCTGGCGGAATGTATTTCTGACCATTATGAATGGCGCGAATCGCATTCAAAAGCTCGCCAAGTTTAGAATCTTTAAGCAGATAGCCTTGAGCGCCTGCCTGTAAACCGCGATAGATATCTTCATCGCCATCGTAGGTTGTAAGTACCACGATTCGAGCCTGCTTAAATTCAGCACAAATCGCCATAATGGCTTCAACACCTCCCATTTTGGGCATTCGTAAATCCATTAGCGTGACATCAGGTTGGTATTCACGAAAGAGAGCGATCGCCTGCTGCCCATCTTCAGCTTGAGCAATCACGGTCATTTCTGGATCGCGGTTAATGATGGTTGCTAGACCCTTTCTGACTATGGCATGGTCGTCAACAATCAACACTCGAATCGTAGTGGATTGGCTCATTGTAATTCTTCACACTCGATTGGTGGTGACAATAATTTCTGTTCCCTGTCCCGGTTGGCTTTGAATCAATAGTTGTGCGCCAATGCGTTCTGCCCGTTCGCTCATTCCTAATAAGCCAAACCCACCGCTCAAAGGAGTGCTACCTACTCCAAAGCCCCTGCCATCGTCTTTAACCCGTAAGATACACTGTGTTTCGTTGTACACTAACTCAACCCGAATTTCGCCAGCATAAGCGTATTTAATCGCATTGGTTAATGCTTCCTGCCCAATTCTGAGTAAGTTATTCTCCACTTCGATTGATAAAGAATAGGCTATACCCTGAGTTTCGTAAATCAGAGCCGTGTCGGTCATTGCTCGCATTTGAGCCACAATACGATGCAAGGCACTCTCTAAATTACCTTCTTCTAGTAGCCGCGGACGGAGTGCTGATACGGATCGCCGTGTCCCTGCCAGCCCAGCGCGTGCTAGTTCCTCAATCATTTCCAGATGTACTTGGGTTGCTTCCGGGTCGTCCGCCAGCACTTGTGTTACTGCTCCAACTTGAAGCAGAATACCTGTGAAAGACTGAGCTAGTGTATCATGAATTTCTCGCGCCATCCGGTTGCGTTCTTCTAAGATAGAAGTGTGTTCAGCTCGTTTACGATCGCTAATGTCTGTCATGAGACTGTAGAAACCTCTTACCTGAGCATTGTCATCGAAATCAGGAATAAAGGTGGCGCTGATGCACCGCTTATCATCCCGAAAAGGGATTTCTGCTTCTAGAAGGACAGTTTGCCCTGCAAATACCTGATTAATATACGGCTCAACTCGTTCATAAACTGCCTCACCGAGCAGTTGGCGAACAGGGTTGCCCAAAATTTCCTCACGGCTACAGTTGAACCAAACCTCATAGGTACGGTTGATAAATTGAAAGCAGCGATTGGCATCGACGTAGCTAATCAGAACGGGTAGAGCGTCGGCAATCAGTCGTAATTCCTGCTCCTGTAAGCGAAGCTCCTCGTAGACACCGCGTAGCTCTGCTTCGTTTGCCTGCAATGCTGTCGTTCGTTCTGCAACTTGTTGCTCTAGGGTGCGATTGTATTCTGCTAAAAGCTTCTCTGCTTGTTTACGTTCGGTGATGTCTTGAAAGGCTGCGATCGCATACAGAATGTTGCCAGACTCATCAAAAATTGGAGTTCCCCAACTTTCGATCGGAATGATGCGATTCCCCTGGTGAATTTCGATATCATCCACACTGCCCTGTTCGCCGTTTAGCGCTCGCCTAATCATCAGTTGTTCGGTTGGGTAGGGGCGATCGCTTCCTGCCACATAGAGTTGATAGACCTCGGCAATTTGCTCTGGGATGACAGACGGCAGCACACCCTTGCCCAAGAGTTGGATTGCCTTCTGATTTGCATAATAAGGGCGACCTGTTGCATCCATAACTACAATTCCTACCGGAACCGACTCTAAAATTTTCTGGAGGCGGGTTTCACTTTGGGCGAGGGTCTGGTTTAAAGACTGCATTTTGGCAAATGCGATTTGAAGTTGCTGTGCCATCTGGTTGAACGATCGAGCCAGTTCGCCCAAATCGCCCGATCGCTCAATTTCTACCGTCTGATTCCATGCACCGTCTGCTAGCGCTTTTGCCGATTGACTGACCCTGACAATCGGTTTAGCGATCCATCGGGCAATCAAAATGCAGATCGCAATGCCAAGCAGCAAAACCGCAACACAAAGCAGAATCGTCGTGCGGATGCTTTGATTAATCTTGGCCATGAAATCGGATTCAGGCAACACCGTGACAATCAGCCAGTCTAGCCCACGAGTATCTTTGAATGGCATCACCTGAATCAACTGCCGCCTGCCATCAAACTTAAAATCAAGCTGTTCCGCAGTCTGGATCTGCCACAAATCGCTGAAATGCTCGCGCAAATAGGCAGCAGTAGCTCGCACGGTAGGGTTACGGCTCTCAACTGCGGACAATCGATTTCCTGCCGCCCCACCACTTATGATCGCCTCTCCGGTGGAGGTGGCAACCAGTTGCCCCGATCGCTCTAGAATAAAGGCAATGCCTTTCTTGCCAATTTGCAGGCTAGCCAAAAAACGGCTCATCTCATTAGGCAGAAATACATCGGTGGCACAGACTCCCAACAGCGATCGATCGGCAGTGCTATAGACAGGCGTACTGGCGGTGATCGTTGGCAACTGGCTAGCAAAGTCGGCATAGATTCCACTCCAGCTTGGTTCGCCTACCGTCACTGCTGCTTTATACCAGGGACGAACCCGCGCATCGAAGGCTTTGTTGCCTTGACTGATTAACTGGTCTCGCTGACCATTGCGATCGAGGCTGTAGCCGTAGAGTTTACGATCTGTAGCAACATTACTCGACCGCAGTTCAATTGAGCGATCGGCAGGGCTACGTCGCACCCCTAGAAGAGAACCTTTGCGATCGCCACAGTAGATATCACTCACCATTGGATAAATCTGAATTTGCTGCCAGAGTGGAAACTCACCTTTGACTGCGCTAGGGTCAATTTTTCCCTGAGCGAAGGTGCTGGCATTGAGCCGATTGATGTTATGGGGTATCTCAGTATAGGTTTGTAGTTTGCCTTCGATCCGGTTCGTCAGTTCGCGCCGCAGTTGACTGGTGAGATCGTTGATGGCTTCCTGTCTATTTTGGAAGGAAAAATACCCCACTAAGCCGACTGTCACCAAAGTTTGCAGCACAAACGGCACAATCAAAACCGTCTGCAATGGCACCGTTCTGGAAACTTGAGCTACAACTTGCTTGAGAAGACTGCTCATCAATCAGATTCCTCATTTAGGGCAGTTCGCGCACGTTAGTCCATTTATTGACAGAAAATACTAGTAGTCTGCCAACCCAAAAATGCTAGGTGAGGTCTGGGGAAAGGGGAAAGGGGAAAGGGTAAGGGATTTAAAACCTTTCCCCCTTCTCCCTTACCCTTTACCCCGCCAAGTTCACTTGGCGAACTACTAGCCATGAGAAGCGCCAACGATCGCAACAAGTAGTGGCTCAAGCTCTAAAGCATCTCTATAACGCACACCATTGATAAATAAAGCTGGAGTGCTAACTACCCCACTATCCATTCCGCTAGCAATGTCTTGATTGATGCGATCGACATGCACTTTTTGAGCAATGTCTCGAATAAACTGAGTTACATCAAGCCCTAAATTGTCAGCGTATTCTGCTAAATACCCATCTTCTAGCTTTTGCTGATGCTTCAATAGCATCTCGTGCATCTGCCAAAACTGACCTTGTGTTGCTGCTGCTTCTGTTGCTGCTGCTGCCTTTTGAGCTTGAGGATGGATTTGAGGTTGAGGAAAATGTCGGAATACAAAGCATAGAGAATCTCTCCCGAATAAGGTCGCCTCAAGCTGGCGTTGAATTGCCTGAATTGAGGTATAAAGTTCACTACATTGGGGACACTGATAATCCCCATACTCAACAAGCACAACGCGAGCATTCAACGATCCTTGTCGATGGTCTTGCTCAGAAGGAAGTACAACTAATTGATCGCGCTCTGCTTCGCAGTTACCGCAAGGGTCGCCAGGAATAACATTGCTCATTCTAAACCCTCATTTTAAATCTTTGAGGAAAAGAGATTCATCGTCTGCCCTCTGAAATTTCTTCCCTTCAAGCCTATAATCGTTTGTATGAGTTTTAGGACTTACGCACAGGTAACGGAAAAACGAACCACGAAGACACGAAGGACACGAAGGAATAAGAGTTGCAGATGGTTTCTGCGTAAGTCCTAAGTTTAATGTATGAGACTTGCTTAGGCTTGTCGTCAATTCAGGGTCTATATTTTAATCAACAAAATGATTGAGGATGAGTCAATTTGAGGGAGTAGAACGAATCAAACTCAGGTTTGATTGCCTCAGAGACTAAAAGTTAGATCGGTGTAGGTAGTTCACAAGCTAGCAATTCCGCGTTTCAACGCAATAATGGCTGCCTGGGTGCGATCTTTGACATCTAGCTTGCTTAAAATTCGGTTGATATGAGTCTTCACTGTACTTTCACTAATATTGAGAGCAGTGCTAATTTCCTGGTTGCTCATGCCCTGTCCGACTAACTTGAGAACTTCTAACTCACGATCGCTCAGTTCTGGAGCAGTCATCCGTTGGACTAGCTTGGCAGCCACGTTGAGGGGAATATACTGTTGTCCCCTGCTCACTGTCCGAATTGCTGTCAATAATTCCTCTGGCTCAGAGTCCTTCAGTAAATAACCCTTTGCCCCGGCTCGTAATCCTCGATAAATCTCTTCATCGGTGTCATACGTGGTCAGCACAATAATTCGAGCATTAGAAAACTCGTTGCAAATAAGCGTAATCGCCTGAACACCTCCCATATCGGGCATCCGTAAATCCATCAAAGTCACATCAGGTTGCTGTTGCTGAAAAACTGCGATCGCCTCATGCCCATTTCGCCCCTGACCAACAATGACAATATCTGGAGCCTCCTCTAACATTCCGATCAAACCCTGGCGGACAACAGGATGATCGTCCACAACCAGAACGCGAATGCTATTAGGCTGATTCATGCTGACTTAACCCCCGATTAATAGATACTGCGATTTCTGTCCCTTGCTCTAAGTCACTTTGAATCTTTAATTCGGCTCTAATGCGTTCAGCCCGTTCTGCCATCCCCAGTAGACCAAAGCCATTCTGCATCGCCTGGTTTTCTACATTAAATCCCTGCCCATCGTCTTTAATTCGCAAGCTGCATTGGGTCGGTTCATAGATCAGTTCAATGTGGATCTCACGTGCCTCAGCATGTTTTATTGCATTTGTCAAAGCTTCCTGCCCAATCCGAAACAGATTATTTTCCAGATCGGAGGATAGGGGATAGGGTGTACCTGTGACTTCGTAGACGATTTGGGTTGCGATCGAGGAGTTTAATTCAGCAGCAAGACGGCTTAAGGCATCCTGTAAGTTACTGCTCTCTAAAAGGTATGGACGGTGTAGTGCCTCTACTGAACGACGTGCCTCCGCAAGCCCAGAACGGGCTAAGTCGAGGAGCTGAGTGAGGAGAGTTTGCGCTTTTTCTGGGTCTGCCGTTACCTTATTGGAGGCAGAGCGAGCATGAATGATAATACCTGTAAACGCTTGGGCTAAAGTGTCGTGAATTTCCCGTGCCATGTGATTGCGCTCTTCTAGAATGGAGGCTTCTTCGGCTCGTTTGCGATCGCTGATATCTCTTGTTAGCCAAATGACAGAATGTTCTGAGATGGGCGAGATACGAGTTGCAAACCAGGTTTTCCACCCTCCCACGATCGAGCTATACTCAACCGTTAGGGGCTGCTGAGTGCTTAATGCTTGCCGAATACAGCCAAGAAATGTATCGGCTTGCGATCGCTCAAAAATTTCGGAAAATGTTCGACCCACCTGTTCGTCAATCGGGTTAGATAATTTCTCTGACTCGATCAGGCTTGCTCTCAGAATCCGCCCTTCTGCATTTACTACCAAGAGCGGATCGGGCATTGCACAAAAGAGCGCCTGAAGTTCTGCTTCGGAGGCTTGCAACGCTTCTTCTGCCTGTTTGCGTCTAATTCCTAATGCAATCTCACGGGCTGAAAACTCCAACGCCTCAAAGTTGGACGACGGAATGGGATGTCGAGTAAACATCGCTATAACTCCAACAAGTTGCTCATCCAGCAGTATCGGATAGCCCGCAAATGCCACCATGCCTTCTCGTTTTGCCCATTCTTTATCAATGGATGGTTCATCAAACACATTGTTAGTCAACAGAGGGCAGCATTCCTGAGCAATTCGTCCAACTTTAAGGCTACCTACAGGAATTCGACTGTATTCACCGTCAAGACGGGTATACATCCCCACACTGGCTTGTAACTCCAAAACATTATTGTCTTTATTTAGTGTCCAAATCCGAGCAAATGCCGCATTAAAGTGCTTAACAACGGCTTGGGCACAGCGATGCAGTATCAAGGGCAAACTAGCACTTTGAGCCAAGGCACTATCCACATCGGCGCGAAAATCGGAGAGGATTGCCTGTTCCCGAAATTGCGCCTCGGACTGACGCAACACTTCTTCTGCTTGTTTGCGATCGCTAATATCTGTCATGAGGCTGTAGAAGCCTCTCACTTGAGCATTGTCATTGAAATCAGGAATAAAGGTCGCGTTGAGGCATCGCTTGCCAAGCGGAAAAGGGATCTCTGTTTCTAGAAGTACCGTCTGCCCTGCAAACACCTGATTAATGTACGGCTCAACTCGTTGATAAACAGCCTCACCGAGAAGTTGGCGAACAGAGTTGCCCAGAATTTCATCGCGGCTACGGTTAAACCAGACCTCATAGGTATGGTTGATGAATTGATAACATCGATTGGCATCTACATAGCCGATCAGAACTGGTAGAGCGTTGGCAATCAGTCGTAATTCCTGTTCCCGATGGCGCAATTCTACTTCACTTTGCTGTAAAGCTGCCGTTCGTTGGGCTACTTGTTGCTCCAAGGTACGATTGTAATTGGCTAAGAGATGTTCGGTTTGTTTACGCTCTGTGATGTCTTGAAAGGCTGCGATCGCATAAATCACATTGCCCTGTTCGTCAAAGACTGGAGTTCCCCATGCCTCAGATGGAATAGTTGCGTTGTTTTGGCGAATATCTATATCGTCAGTCCTGGTGCGTTCGCCACTCAACGCCCGGATAATTGGCAGTTTCTCTGACGGATAGATTTGATCCGTTCCCGTCACGTAAAATTGATAAATTTCTGAAAGTTGCTCTGGTGTCGCAGCAGGATCAACGCCTTTACCCATAAGCTCAATTCCGCGCTGATTGACATAGTAAGGGCGACCTGTCGCGTCAACAATGCCAATTCCCACTGGAATCGCTTCTAAAAATTGAGTCATCTGACTTTCCCTAGCGCGGAGCTTTGAGTAGAGTTTGGCATTTTCAATTGCGATCGCTGCTTGAGTAGAAAGTAGATTCAGAACTTGCGATCGCGTAGCGTCTCCTTTGGAGACTCGCTCCGGTGTAAATGCTCCAGCCGCTAATTTATTTTCTAAATACAACACGCCCACTAGCTTACCTTGATTGAGCAGAGGTAAACATAAAATTGATTGAGTTTGATTCTGTTGAATATATGGCTCATTAATAAAATTACCTTCACGAGTAGCATCATTTAAGATGACAGATTCATGAGTACGAATAACATAATTAATAATGGATTCAGGTAGATTATTTGCAGTTGGGATAGATTGCAGCACTTGTGTAGCATAGACATTCTCACCCTCATTAAGTTCACTAGACGCTTCAATCACCCATTTTCCTGAGTTTTCTAAAATCAGAGAACCTGTTTGTGCGCCAGCATTTTCGATTAATATCTTCATCAGGGAACGGAGCAGCTGATCTAGTTCAATTTCGCTCGAAATCGCCTGAATTGCCTTCATCACTGCCGTTAAATCAAAAGCGGTGTGTGAGGTATTAAAGGTGTTTCCAGCAGTAGTGCGGATTGGTGTGGAAGCCACGCTCGACTGTTCAGGAAATAGCTGCGGATAGCGAGTTTCTAAATCTTTGACTTTCGCAGTTGCTCCCCACCGTTCATAGCAGTAGTGAGCTTCTTTCATGTAGGTTTGGGCGATCTTTTTCCGACCTCGCACCAGATAATGTTTAGCAGCTAACTCATAAGCTAACGCCTCTTCCTGGATATATTCATTTTCCCTGGCTCCTTGAATTGCTTGTTCATAGAATTCTTCTGCTTCAAACCACTGGCTCAAAACTCGTGCCGTCTCTGCTTGCACCAAATGATATTTATGCAAACAATTCATTGGCGCATACTGTGCCCATTGCTTCATTTTCTCCTGACTAACCGTAACTTTTTTGAGGAGTTCCTCCTGCACTTGAGCGCTGCTTTCAGAGTATATGGCGAGTCTTGCCAGCGCATCATATAGATAGTAAAAAGGAGCAAGAGGTGTGCCTGTTATTCGGATTAAATAACGTTCTGCTATGGTTGAGTTTTTAACTGCCTGAGCATACTCAGAAAATAGGTAGCACAGGAAAAGTTTATGGAAATAGACATCAAAGGTTGCCGTTCCATCATTTGTTACTTCATGTTGTGGCAATCCCTTTTCTTCGTTGTAGAATTCGCCAACTAAGCGAGTTAGGCTGACCGAAAAGCCCATCAAATTTGCGATAGTCTGCTGATATATTTTGTTCCAGGTTAGCGCCGTTTTCTGTTTGATTTGACGAATTGCTTCACTGTATTTCGTCATCTCGCGCTCAACTTCTACGAGTTCCTTTCCAACTGCGTAGGATTGGAAGCAATAACAATGAGCGCAATAAGCAGCAAACTCTAAATCTCCAACTTCTAAACCTCTTTGGTAGGCTTCTAGCAAGGGCTGAATTGTGTTTCTAATATGCTCTTTCCAATGAATAATAAAATTATTCACAATGAGTAATGTTCTAGCTCTGAGGGAATGAACATTAAGGTGTGACAATAGATTTAGCGCAAGTTGTCCAAACTCGTACCCAATCTCAATGTTCCCACTCGTTCCACAAAGAATTAATCCGTAAAAGGCATAGGCAAAGGGAGATACAACAGCATTACCAGATTGAATTGATAAGTTTACTTGTTTAGAGACAAGCAGAGGCATCAAATCAGGAGCCGCAACATAGGCTGCGATCGTGATGCTTGATAAGATTCGCATCGCCGCCAACTTGTCCGGTTCGGTCATTTCCGGCAAATGGAGCAAGTCCTCGATTGGCTTCTCGCCAATGAGTGATGCGATCGCGTCTAGCTCAAGCTGAATGTCTGACTGAGTTGGCGTTTCAGGAAAACTGATTCCCAGTTGCTGCAAAACTTGCAATCCAGTGTTGATTGCTTTTAATAGCTGGTTTTGCGCGATGTCAGTTTGAATTTTGACTTCGTAAATTTTCACGATGTCGAGAACTGTTTTGGCTGCTTGCAGAACAACCACTGCCCAGGATTCTACCTGCTCAAACTCGCCACACAAATACGCGACTTCTGTTGTTTCTGTATATAACTCTAAAGTCATCTCATAGTTAGTTTGCCAACTGGAGTCTGCCAGCCATGCTCTTGCTCTGGCTAAATAGTTTTGAGCCACACCGTAGGCGATCGCAGCTTTTGCTTTCTGTCCTGTGATTAAATTTAATCTAGCAATTTCACTGCGTTCTAGTTGATCTGTGACAAGCTCAATTCCGTGATTAAGATGATCGACAATTTCAAACAGTCGGTCTGATAGTCTCTCTGGCAAAGTTTTTCCGAGGAGATTGCGACCAATTTGTAAATGAACAATTTGTTTTTGCGACTCATCGATTAAGGTGTATGAGGCTTGCTGCACGCGATCGTGCAAGAACTTATACTCTTGAATTAACAAGTTTTCATCTAATTCAGATAGTGGTTGAATTAATCCAACTTGTATGGCTGTTAGTAAATCTTGAAAAATCGTTTCAGGTGGTTGATCGCAAACAATCGATAAAGTATTTAAATTAAATTCAGCGCCGACACAAGCAGCTAACCGGAGAATTTGCTGTGTATTTTCTGGTAGTTTATTCAACTTGTGAAGCATCAACTCAACCACATTATTAGTAATACCTTGGGCTTGGATCTGAGCTATGTTCCATTGCCAGCTTAAGTCTTCAGCATCAAATGTCAGCAGATTCTCGCTATACAGCATTCTCAAAAATTCACTGACAAAGAACGGATTGCCCTCAGTTTTACGCAAAACTAACTCAGCTAAGGGACGAACGATGTCTGCATTCCGATGTAGCGTCTCGGCAATCAACTGATTCAACGGCTCAAGCGTTAAGGGTGCTAAGATAATTTCCTGAAGCACTGCCCCTTGTTTTCGCAGTTTCTCTAGCATTAATGCTAATGGATGTGTTGGATTTACTTCGTTATCTCGATAAGCTCCAATTAAAAATAATGATTGGGCTTGCTCATCCAGCAGCATCAACTCAATTAAATTCAGCGTTGCTGAGTCTATCCATTGCAAATCATCTAAGAATATCGCCAGGGGATGTGATTCTGAACAAAACACCTGCACGAACTGCCCAAAGATTCGATGAAAGCGATTTTGAGCTTCAGTTGCTCCCACTTCTGGTACAGGCGACTGCTTGCCGATAATTAATTCAACTTCTGGGATGATATCAATGATGATTTGTGCATTGTTTCCCAAAGCTGTAAGTAAGAGCGATCGCCACTGTTGCACTTGTTCGTCTGGTTCACTAAGTAATTGCCGTACCAATTTTTGCAGAGCATCTGCGATCGCACTGTAGGGAATATTGCGCTGAAATTGATCGAATTTACCAGAGATAAAATAGCCGCGTTTTTGGGTAATTGGTTTATAGATTTCTTGCACTAACGCAGATTTCCCAATGCCAGCATAGCCAGATACCAACATCATTTCGACTTGGAATTTTGGTTTGCCTCTTTGTTCGCTTTGTGAAGTTGTTTCTGAATTGTTTTGTAAAGAAGCAACGCGATTTGACTCTGAACACGCTACGCGATCAAACGCCGCCAGTAACATTGCAACTTCCTTGTCCCGTCCATACAGTTTTTGGGGAATTTGAAACTGATCCGAAACGTCTTGAAGCGCCAGTTGAATGCTAGATATTTGACCGATTTCTTCTAATTGTTCAGCACAGATTTCTAAATCTGCTTTGATGCCCCAGGCACTTTGATAGCGATTTTCAGCATTTTTTGCCATCAGTTTGAGAATGATATCTGAAACTGGCTTGGGAATCGTTGTATTTATTTCATGAGGTGAAGGTGGCTGTTTGGCAATATGACAATGGACTAGTTCCAATATATCCGTTGTGGGAAACGGCAGATATCCGGTTAGCAGTTTGTAGAAGGTCACACCAAGGGAGTAAAAATCGGTGCGGTAATCGAGTAAACGGTTCATCCGCCCGGTTTGCTCTGGAGATAAGTATGCGAGTGTCCCTTCTAAAACATGAGGACTTTTGAAAGTCGGATTCGTGCGGTTAAATTGGGTGGCAATTCCAAAGTCAATAATTTTGACAACGCCAGTATCCAGATTGAGAACTATATTTCCAGGGTTGATATCTTTATGAATGACACTGGCTGCATGGATTCTGCCTAGAATATCGGTGAGGGCGATCGCAAGACTTAAAAATTGGGATAAAGGCATGGGGCAGAAGATATCTGGGCGCTTGTGCATCCATTGCTCTAGGGACTCTCCCCCAAAATCTTCTAAGAGAATCACCAGAGTGCGTTGATAGTCTTGCTGACTGTATGCCTTCACCACTCCCTCCAAGTTGAGGGAACGGGTAATTTTATATTCCTGTCTGTAGCGGGTTAGTTCTTGGGGAGAGGGATAATCAAGCTTTAGCATTTTTACGGCGATCGCTACTCCATCGTCTCTGATGCCCCGATAAACTAGAGAATTAGAACTTTCGTATATCTTGTTTTGAATGGCAATACCAGGTAGAGTAATCATAAAGCAACTCTTGAGAGGATAATCTGGCAATACCTCAAACTATACAGTAATTCTCATGCCCCCCCAAATGGGTTTTAACCTGATTATTTATTCTCCCACCAATATGGTCTGTTTATTTCCGCCGTGCTGTACTAGTTACTTTAAATAAAAATAATAGCTAGAAGAAAGGACAAATCCAAATTGAAAAACTACAGAAGGGTAAAAATGCGTGCTTCTTAAGGGAAGTTTTACCAAGATTCATCTGGTTCAGGTGGACGCCAACCACGAGTAGTTGAACTTTCATCACCTAGTCTATCAATTGCGCTAGGATCGCTATTGAGAAATTCATCTAAATCTTCATATCCACTTGGATAATAATAACCTGATGTAGGTTTGATAGGAATTTTCTTAATTATTATGCTTTCACCAGGTTTGAGATGAGCATATTCGGGGTAATGCTCATCTTGGGAGATATTATCAGAAGGAACGATCAACTCATCTCCTGGCGAATCTAAGTCATCATCATAAAGCATTACTAATAAACCATCTTCTAGTCGTTGAATTCTTTTATTCATAAAATCTAGTGGGAGCTTCAAAATTGTGTAGCTTAAGTAACACAGTGGGAAAATGATAATACGATTAAAAGCGCTGTTCAGCTATTTAACTTTCTTGGAAGTCTGCTAGCAGAGCTAATACCGTATAAAATACCGTCTGCCATGAAATCAGTAAATTATCCACTTGGATGATTTTATTGAGTGTAATTTCGTGCCAAGGTGAATATTGGAGTTTCATGCTTGCTAGATAAGCTATCTAATAGATGATTGGTAATGGATTTAACCACTAGAGTCTTAGAAGGTTCTGGTTTGAGCATACCTATCTTTGATGGGTCGTATAACAATGGTAAGGGGAGATATTTATCTGAACCAGAAATCATTAAAAATTCTCTGCTCGAACAGATGTTTGAAGCAGAAGATTTACAATCTCTACTACTGGTTAAAATTGACAGTAAAAATCCAGATGCCAACCATTTAAGACAAAGAACCTTTCAGGATGGAATCCGACGCAAGTTAGCTTTCAGTTCTGGCAATAGTTATTACTTTGCTGATGGTTCACTGCATAAAAAAATTAGACGCTTATTCGCTACAGAACCGGATACTGCCTGTCGCTATGGTTCTTTACTAGTTAGTAATTGCTACAAAGGCTCAGAAACTTTTACAGGGCTGCGAGTTAAAATTGTGGACTTTGAAGATCCACAGTATGCTGATTATAAAACAGGAGACTGTCATGGCAAGATTTCGCCCCAACTTGCCAAACAATTGGGAGGAGAAGGGAATTGTCCATTCCAATTTCGGTTTGCCTGGAGGAGTAATTGGGCTGAACCAGATAATTATCAGTGCCCAAAAACCAGCTTTTTATCCAAAGGTACTTTCCTACCCGATGCAAATTTGACTGATGCCAAAGGATACGACATTATTATGGATCGTTCCTCAATTAAAGGCATTAAAAAGTCGGAACTCAAAAACTTAATACCCTGCGGTGACTATGAGTTTCCCCAAGCGGTTATCGGGAATCGAGGTAACGCCAAAGCTACCAGCTACGATAATAGTTGGCAGTTTACCATTTGGTACTCAGAAGAAGCAATCAAACAAGATTTGAGCAAACCCACCGAAGAAAAAGCTAGAGAACTTGCCGAGTTACAGCGTAATCCCTTGGTGTTGGCAAAATACATCATCCAACAATATGACAAACAACAGCGATCGCCTACGGCGGGCGTTCCGCCATCGCAGCAAGAGCAGTCAGAAGAAGCTTTAAACGAAATTGAGGCTAATGCTAACAATCAAGCACAGGAATCTCGCTGGATTTCCTTATTACGCAGCGATAAATATGGTCAATTGATTGAAACCCCCAAATTTCGCAAGTTCGCCACCGATTACATAGCCAATCAATGGCGTGACTTAGCGATTAAGGGTGGATACAACCATAATTCGGGTATGGCAATGCCATGCGTTCGCCTAACTCGTGGCACAATCTGTGTACCCCACCTACCGGAAGGAGATGTCATTCTCACCCGTTACCCCATCGTCAATTCAGACAACATCCGCCTCTACCAAAATATCCACGATCCAGAATTGAGGAAAACTCGCAACGTAGTTTGGATTCACCCCAAGGATGCCGAGGAATACCACCAAGCCGATTTTGACGGCGACCAATTAATGGTCAGCCCTGCCAGTAAACTGCCTAATATTGCTCAAGAAACTCTCCGCGCAGGTGAACCGGGACGATTTGAGCCAGTTAAACAACGCCCTAAGCTGGCGTATACGGAAATCACAGATGAAGAAGGCAACTTAAAATACAAAAATTTAGCAGATATTGCTGCTGCCAGCAGTCAAAATAAAGTAGGACTGGTAGCAACAAATATTGGGCGTGTACAGTCATCAATGCCCCAAGACGGGGAGAATGTAGAGCGATTTGAAAAACGACAAAGGAAGCTACTAAACCGTCTATTTCAGGCACTTCAGGTTGAGGTAGATTCGCCCAAAAGTGCAGAAAGATTGGAAGATATCAAAGAAATAGGTGGGGAAAATTTACTCGCCGATGCCAAAAAATGGTCAGAGTCTCACCCCAGTTACTTCTTTGACTTTAAGAAAGATGAACGACTTTATCGTTCCTTTGCCATGCCTGCGGATGCTCCCGGCTCAATCAACGTCATTGCAAGAGTTGTAGTCAATCCTGTGTGGGAACCAACACGCATTCGCAGCAGAGATAGGCATGAGTTTCGCTACCTGTTTCCCAAAGAGACGCTATCTGTAGATGCGTTGGAATGGGCAGAAGAACTGAAAACAAGGTTTCAGCAAGCTAGAGACGAAATTAAGGAACGGGTGGGAGATGACAGGGAAGCCTTTAATGAGGAACTAGGAAAGCTTTATGAAACCTATCGGGCGGAAATTGATGAATTATTCACCAGTCCAGAAGAGAGGTTTGTAAGTCGTGCGGACAAGCTCCGCCAATGCGTAGCGTCTCGCACAGAAGGCGCGGCGGCACTGTGGCACACACAACACACCCGTCCAGAATTAGATCGGCATCGCAAAGACTGTTTAAAGCTGGCAGAACAGATGGAAATTACGTTTTCGTTTGAACACGATTATGAACTGCCAAGTGTTGCATTACCACAGGATATTTATGTTTTGAGTGTTCCTTTCGGTGCAGGTGCTATTAAATGGAAAGAATCTTTGGAACAAAAGGGAATTAAATTTGATGCCACTATTCATCCTCAATTACCTCTGATTGAATTTGCTTTAAAAGACTTATCCCCCAAAGTAGTTGATAAATTGGCAGCTAAATTTGGTGAAAACATTAACGATTTAGATGAACTTAATATCACCTTGGATTTGAGAATTATTCCTCCCGCAGATCATAGTTGGGCTACATCACGTCAGGATTCAGGTGTTGGTGCTTTGGCATATAACCTGTTTACAGAGGAAGTATGTCAGCAGCTTCAAGATTTTCAGTTTGATGAAATTAAAGTGTTGGGTATCAAATACAATCACTTCGCAAATGAAAACTTTGCTAGTAAGCAATGGAAAAAGCGCAGCGTTACTCTGGAAGTGGGAGTTTTTGAGTTACCCGAATCACACCCAGAGCATTATCGTTACAACGGTACACCAATATTACAGATTGATGGCAAGAATTTAGGCACTTTTGCTCCTGACAGTCCGAAACTGCCGATTGGTGCTACATTTGCAGCTACTTTGCAACCAGATGGCTCTAGTATTATCCTCAAGGTTAATCCTGAATCAATCAATCTGCCAGAAGTTCCATTACCGGAATCAGAATCAGAACCAAAGTTAGATACTGCTGGGCAATTCCGAGCCATTCACCGTGAACTCTGGCGTAAAGAAATGTTTGATAATTTAGTAGGGGCGATCGCTACTACCTACGAACAGCGACAAGCCAATCAATCTGCAAGTAATGAAATTGAGCAGTTTAAGATTGGTAGCCATTGGACTGCTTATGTGCAACCCAGTGGTGATTTTATTGTCCGAAATGAAGGTAAGCGGACGATTTGTCGAGGTAATCTACAGACGGGTGAGGAGATATTTCCACTTTCAGAAGCAGCCGCAAATGATTTAGAAGATATGATTTTAAAGAGGGAGCGATTACTTCATAGAAAACATGAGTTATCAAACAATGGACACCATGTTAGCAGTCATAATATTGAGTTGAACTGAAGTTGCAAATCAGTTATCTCCAGTAATTCGCCAATATGCAAACCGCTACTTATCAAATTCAGCAGCAACATTTATAGATAATTTGTAAACCAATGGGTTACAAAATTCTGAAACATCTAGAAGTAGTAATAAGCTTAAGATAAGGCATCACTAGAAATTTAATAATGTAATATTTTGCAACAAATTATGAGATATTCTGTAACAAAGAAAATATTTTTCTAGCTCTTCTTCATGTTTTTTGATTGATTTTTCTATTTCATTCATATTGTCTTCAAGGAAATTAAAATAAAATTTTTGAAAATTATTCGATGAAATATTACAAATAAATTTGTCTTTCCATAACCAGAATCGCCTATCAACACAACGTAAGAATAATCTAAAGTAGCTCCATGCCATTACCCGATCATCTGTATTCATAAAGCACTTAAACCAGTGTTTAGCCCAAGCATTTCTTTGCCAATGATTGAGCGATATATTTACTATTTCTTTCTTCCAAGTGTTTGGTTGTTCTTCTTTGAGTTGACTAAGGCGAGTAAAAGCGGCATCGGTTTCTAAAAATCCGAGAATCGCCACAGCATGAGAAAAATCTACCTGATAAATATTATTTTTTTCTTCTGAATCAATAATCAGATAATTTTCCAATATATTAAAGGTCAATTGTCGCAAGCTTATTCCTGTTCGCTGCGCGATATTTCGTATAATTTGCCTAACTAAATCAGCTATAGTATACGGTGCATAGGCACACAGAGCAGGTTCAAATTGCTCGAATTTAGAATCATCTGAGTTACTCCAGTATGTAGACCAAATTGAGTTAATGGAAATTTGTTCTACTAATACTTCAAGGCGCTTGCCGAGATCATCGGGAACTACTAACTCTGGATTAATACAGATTGATTGTATACATGCAGCTATCCACCCAGGTTTCAAGTCAGTCCTATGTATGCAGGTTTCATAATTATCCTGACTCCATTGGACATATAAATCACAAGGATCGTATGTATTAGATGGAAAAAGGTTTGTAGGTAATGCCTGCTGAAGTTGATAGGCTTCCTGACTTCCTTCGTATGATAGTAGCCGATAAGCAGCTTTTTTAGCTACTCCACTCTGCGATGCAAGAAGTTGTTCAACCTCTGATTGAACCTCATGCCATACTGTTTGAGGAGCAGTACGAAACACCCAATTAAACAAATCGCCTTTGCTGGGAAAGCCCATAATTTCCTCTGCAAGAATTCCTGTGGCAATAGCCCTAACAAAATTTTGTCTGGGCAGACGGGAGATTAATCCTAGCGCAAGTCTTCCAAGGCGAAGTAGTCCATCATCTTCAATTACTGTTAAGTTGTAACCCTGAAATATAAAATTTCCTGGTTTTAATTCCTGTCCTGCCCGTTCATTAATTTCGTGTCTGATTTCCTCTATGCTCACTGACGGATGACGCTGAAGTGAAAACCCGTAGCAATGTAAAAATCCTAACCACTTCTCTAGTGCCAATGAAAGAATTGTTAATATATTCCCATATTCCTTCCATTTCATGAAGGCACGTTTTAGTAACTCTTCTGCCCAAGGATTTTGAAATGTATTAGATCCTATAATCTCTGCCAACTCAATGTACGCATGAGGATCACAAGGCAAATACGCAATAAATTCTTTCTCAATATCTAGTCCTGGATTACGACTATTAATCCAGGCATTTAGTAAAGAAGTTTTTGCTTTTAGCGGAATATTGGGGTCAGTAAGAGCAATTAAACTAGCATAGTGACAAATTTTTGCTTTAGTATCCATTTCTGCCTGTGGCTCTATCCACTCAGAAATTATTTCTTCTGGATTTTTATCACTTTGCTCCATACCTTCTTTTAGTTGATATACTAGTAATAAACCAAAGCCATAATGTAAAAATCCTGGAACAATTTGATTTTTCGTATCTTGGTTTTTAAGGATACCCCCAGTTATAAGCTCTTCAAAAACTTGAGATTTGTTAGAGATAAATGATAAACTTTCTTCTATGTCTCTATCTCGTAAATACTTTTTATTTTCTTCTTTAGTTTTTTCTGCTAAATCTCTAATTAATCCCCGAAATTTATCATCATCTAATGTAATCGCCTTTCTTTTAAACCTATCTTTCCAATCTTCATAAATCAATCGCTCAACAGTTATATCCCCATTAATTTCAATACTTTTATGATGTTTGAGCATCAGATTAAAATAGCGTGGTTTTCGGAGTAATTTTAACAACTCATCTGAAAAGTCAGAACGGCTTAATTCATAATTTTTTAATGCTTCTGTTAGTTCATTATTATTATAAGCTGGAATAGCATATTTATTAATTGGTAAATAACTAAGACTATCAAAGTTCCGTTTCCAATATTCATTACGACAAGTGATTATTATTGCCACATTCTGAAGCCATGTATTTTCGGAAAGTTGCTCTAAAAGATTTCTCCACCATAAATTATCATAACGCTCATTAATACCATCCAATACCAGTAACAGCCTTGGAACATTATCACTTGAGTTATTAAACCACCGGTCTACACGTTTTTTACAATGTTCGTGTTGCAAATTTAGCTTATGAGCGACAAGATTAGAAAATAGAATTGATGGGTTATCGTTACTAATTTTATTTGATGAGAAAAAAGCAACAGCAGGGAATAAATCAGACTGCTGTATTTTTATCCCTAACCAATGAGCTATTCCCCATGTCTTTCCGTCACCTTCTTCCCCTAAAAGAGTAAATATTTTTTTATTATTTACCCAGTTTGAATACCAACTATTTAATTTATCTAGCAGTTCTTTTCGTTCAATAAACCTTACATCGTTACTGAAAATATTTATAGGTTGTCCAAAAGCGGCACGAGATTTTATCTCTAATTTCAAGCAGTCTAAAAAATGCTGATTTTGTTTAACTCGCCAGTTGTCATAACCTATGATATCTGAACAAAATTTAGATTTTAATACTTCTTTCTTAGCCTGGAATTGAGGATGAATTGCAATATTATCCAAATAGTCTTCCAATTCTTGTACTTGATTGGGCGAAATAATAGATTCTAAAAATTTAATTACTATATTTGGTGAATAAGCACATAATACTTCTAATGAATCTGGATTTTCAATACCTTCTGCAATTACTTCAAAATGTATACCGAGATTTATTGCTTCATTAGTTAAGTTGTCAATTAACTTTGAATCAACCTCACGAGTAGCAATCAGTACCCAAATATCTAAATCTGGAATTGATCTACTAGCTTGACTTAATTCTCCTGATAATTCTCGTTCATCCAATTTTGTATTTTGGTAACGTTTGCATTCTACTGCTATGACATTCGAGCCATAATGGCGAGAACTCATATCGCGTCCTTCTTGAGAACCTGATTTAGCTAGATAGAAACGTCGTTCAGTTAAAGCTTCTAACAATTGAGCAACTAGTCCCTCAAAGCCTTGTAATCCTGATGGATCAAGTTTTCGCAGTGCATCTAAAAGCTGATTACTCATCTTTAATATAGGAATCCTACTTGAATCTTGCTAAGTATATTGAGAAAGAAAGCTTTGTATGACAAGCTTACATTCACCTTTGTTTTTAAAAAATCAACTTTTAGTTTTATATAAGGATTTAAGATTATCTTAGTATAATTTGTTTATTAGCCAACTGGACAACTTATAAATCGCCATTTGGTCTAGCTATTTCCAGAGAAAGTCTTGTTAGGTTAACTGCTAAGGCAATCAGCTTTGAGTACCTATGGCTACCAAAACACTGACCAAACCTAAGCAAAGACAAAATTCTCAAAATCGCTCATGGGAAAACCTGACAGATCGCCGCAAACTCCGCCATATTGAAAACACACTCTCTAAAGCGATCGCATCCTCAATTCAGGATGATTCTATCCAGTCCCATGAAGACTTTAAAGCCTATGTAGAAAACTACAGCCAGGAATCGGGTAAAGCCCCCATCACAGTAGAACTCTGTGTAGGAGGTGGGGATGATGACGAGATTAGAGGCTATCGCTTCTACCTTACTAATGATCCCAACCACAGAACCAGTGGCAAGTACCTGATTAAAAACCTCGAAGGAATTACCAGCAAAGATGAAAACTACTTCACCCCTTCTAACATTGCTGAAATTTG
>NZ_NOLI01000137.1:0-20538 GCF_002245975.1 Nostoc sp. 'Peltigera membranacea cyanobiont' 213
CTCCCTGCTCCCCGCTCCCCCTGCCTCCCCTGCTCCCTCATCTCCCCAATTTAATTATGTGGACTCAAATCGATACTCATATTAGCCAGGAGACTGGCGCAAAATTTCAGAGTCAGCAACGGCGATCGGTTGGTGGCGGATGTATCAACCAAGGTTATGCTGTTTCCAATGGTGAGATTACCTACTTCGTCAAGCTTAATCAAGCATCCCAAGTTGCGATGTTTGAGGCTGAGGCATTGGGTTTAAAGGAAATGCTAGCAACAGCTAGTATTCGCGTCCCAAAACCTATTTGCTGGGGTGTAGCTGAAAATTTTAGCTACATCGCTCTGGAATGGTTAGAACTTGGTAACGGTAACAGCAATTTGTGGGAAGACATGGGGCGCAAGTTGGCGGCGATGCATCAAGCTAGCAGTAATCAAGGTTTTGGTTGGAAAATTAACAATACCATTGGTTCCACGCCCCAAATCAATACTTGGACAGCAGACTGGACAGAATTTTATATTAAACATCGCCTGGGTTATCAATTTCAGTTGGCAAGGCGACGGGGGGGAAGTTTCCCCCAGGAAGAAAAATTACTAGCAGCTATGCCTGAAATATTGGCGCATCAGGTGCAACCTTCTTTAGTACATGGCGATTTATGGGGCGGAAATGCTGGGTGTACAGCCTCAGGAGAACCCGTGATTTTTGATCCAGCCACTTATTTTGGCGATCGCGAAGTTGATATTGCTATGACAGAATTATTTGGTGGGTTCCCCGCAGCTTTTTACAAAGGTTATAACGAGGTTTTTCCTTTAGATGCAGGCTATGAGCAGAGAAAAACACTCTATAACCTGTATCAGATTTTGAATCACTTCAATTTATTCGGGGGCGGTTATGCTTCCCAGGCGAACCGGATGATTGACCAGATTTTGCGCTAAGTAAGTAGAACAGGGTAAATAATTAAAGGTTTGTAGTGAGAACTTTAGTTCTCAAATCAGGACTAAAGTCCTTACTACGAACTGATTTTCGCTAAAGTTACATTACTTTACATAGTTTGTTTTTTTCAAGTCGTTCTACTTACAGCATTTTATTAATTCGTAGCGAATTAAATTTGGCAATACCATGCAATAGCAATGCGTCGGCTTGCATTGTTAATACATCGGCTTGCTTTGTTAACGCATACCCTTGCAAAAACAGAAGGTGGTATTGCTTGGAGACTGATGCTACTTTAAAGCCACCATTTGATTCACCATCACCACTAATGCCACAATACCCAAAATCGTCATTAATCCCGCCGGCATAAACTTGCGTGTTTTAGCGAGTCGAAATGCAAAGACTACCACTAAAACACCAGTAACTAACACCGCTAAAATCGAACCCCAGGTTTGTCCTTGGAGTTGAAGGTAGGCGGCAAGTATTAGTAATAAGCCGCTAATGCTACCACTTAACAGTGAAACCCTACTTCTAGCCTGAGTATAGCCAATAATGCCACCAGCGATCGCTAAGATGCCGTATGTGAAAGCAGCAATTATACTTAAATTCATTGTTAAAACATCTGTAGATTTTGACTTTACTGCCAAGGTCAGCAGACAATTTACCATAGCTAAACAGCTATACCACACAGTTGATTGATGGATAATCAAGCGATGCCAATAGCAAGTACTTCCTCATATACAAAAGTTCAATATCTCCAGCGTCAAGCGGCCTCACTTTTACTGTACCAGTCTGTTCTCCAAGGCGAAGTGGGGATGGCATTTCTAGAACTCTTGCAAGCTATACGTTACACTGACTCCGATGCCCGGAGTTGTCTCCAAGCATACGGTAGTTATTTCCACGCTTTAGCGGCCAAAAATCAAAACTGGGAAGACTATTTAATTACTCAACTTCTCTTCTCTAAGAATCCTTTTACAAAGCTGGCTGAAACACGAGAATTTGAAGAATTGCCTCCAGCTTTACTAGCAGCAGTTAAGCATGATTTACAAATATTGCAAAGCCTCTATGAATGTAGCAGCGCTTCTTTGAGTGAGTGGATACAAAATGTAGCTCACATGCCCATTTCGCCAGTAGTGTGGTATAAAGAGCAAGAATTAGTAGGAGTAGAGACAAAGTTCGCTACATATCTACAAGAATTAGATAATTGGGGTGATGCTGTAGAAGAATTAGCGGCTTATTATCGGCAATGTGGCTCTGGTTTATTTGCAGAATATCGCGCTTTACGCTGGCAAGGTGGGCAGTTTATCGGTATCCGGTATTCCGATCCAGTTAAGCTGAGTGCGCTTGTAGGTTACGAATCTCAAAGAGATGCTTTGCTAAAAAATACAGAGTTTTTACTATCAGGAGAGATGGCACTGCACGTATTACTTTACGGTAGTCGTGGTTCTGGCAAATCTTCTTTAGTAAAATCTTTGTTGAATGAATATAGCAATCGCAGCCTCCGCTTGTTGGAAGTGACAAAATCTGATTTAAAAGACTTACCAGAAATTGTGGAACATTTACGAGGTGTGTCACAAAAATTTATTATCTTTGTCGATGACCTTTCCTTTGAAGAAGATGATGATGCCTTCAAAGCGCTCAAGGTAGTTTTAGAAGGTAATTTAACCGCGCGGCCGCAAAATGTAGTTGTGTATGCTACCTCCAATCGCCGCCACTTGATTCGGGAGTTTTTTGTGGATAGACCTACCCCCAAGGATAACAAGGAAATCCATGCTTGGGATACGATGCAGGAGAAACTTTCGTTTAGCGATCGCTTTGGTTTAACCTTGACCTTTGAACCAGCCGACCAGAAAACTTATTTGAAGATTGTACAACATCTAGCTGCACAAGCAGAAATTAATATTACCCAAGAAGATTTGGAATTTCAAGCATTACAATGGGCAACTCGTCACAACGGTCGTTCTGGACGCACAGCCCGGCAGTTTGTTGATTTTTTAAAAGCAGATTTAAGACTCTTTAACTCCAATAAGGACACATCTAACACTTCTGATTAGAATTATTTACTTTACGCTCGCACTTTTTTCTTACTTACAAAACAACAGATATAAACCATTCTTTAGTAAGTATTGTTTTATGTATATTCTCATTAGGAACTATGAATTATAAATTAATATGAGAGCTACTTATTCTGACAACTTGACTACGCTAAAAACCAGCAATATGCAATCAGTAAGTATCAGCAATCGATTTATACTAGGAATAGTTGCCTTTAGTGTGAGTTTTGGACTTAGCCTCGTCCCAAACTGGGATTTTAATAAAGCCTTTCTCACAGGTTTAATTACTGCCTTTACTATCTATGCAGCAGCATTGTTCGTAGATAAGCGACGGAGAAATTATGAAATGTTTGTTTTAGGTTCTCTCCGCAAGCGAATAAAAGAAATGGAGGGATTGAAGGCTCGTGTTGTCAGAGAAATTAATCAAATCGAAGAACATCATAATTTATTATACGCCGAGTCCCAACAACTACAAAATCAAGTAACAGAAAACCGCAACCAAAGAGATAGCTTACATCGAGAATTGAGAACAGTTGCCGGACAAAAAAAACAGTTAGAAACAGAAATCAATAGTCTGCAAACTGAAATCAATAACTTGCATAAAAATCAAACAGAATTAAACAATGCTTTTTCTGTCCTCACAGCAGAAAAGCGCCGTCTAGAGTCAAATTGTAATGTATCCCGTGCTGAAATTACCCAGTTGCAAAGTCAAATTTCTGAACTCCAGCAGGATAAACAAGAAGTTGAAAGCAATCTAACTCTTTTAGGCAGACTCAAACCCCAATTAGAAGAAAAACTATACGAACTGCGAATTGGAATTCAAGAGTTAGAAGTTGAGACAAACCAAAAAAATCAATTGCTGATAGCGACAAAAACCGAAAGAGATAATATTCAAGCCATCCTGAATTCTTCACAAATCCAACTAGCAGAACACAAAGTTGAATTACAGCAGTTGCAAGGCCAAATTTCATTATTACAAGAAGAACGAGATTCATTGCAAAATCAAGTATGGGAATTACTCCAACAAATAGAAACGTTTAATCTAGAACCTTTGGCTGATAATTCCCAAGAAGATGAGACTGAATTGTTTCCTTTTTCTGAAATAATGGAAACTACAACAGTTGGAGACAGTTTGGAAGTTGATACATCAGAAAATATACCTGAAGAATGGACTAATTTTTCAGAAAATCTCCCAATATACGAACTACAAGTATTAAAAGCTATAGTCGAACAAGATAATCCCAAAGCTGCCATTAAAAAAATTGCCGAAGCAAACATAACTATGCCAAATCTCTTAATCGATTCTATAAATGAACGGGCAAATGATATTATTGGGGAATTAATAATTAACTCAGATTCGGAAGTTCCAGAAGTTTACTTTGAGTATATTATCTATGTAAAAAAAATGATTGCCATGCATGAAAGTCTCCTAGCTAAACATGCATCGTCAAACTAAAGTATGATTGCAGTCGTCAGATTAGTAGTAAGGTGGATATGTCTCTTCCCTATTTACTGCGTGCTTCTGTGTTTAGAATAAAGTGAAGTGTAATACATGGCAAAGCTCAAAATCTCGAAAAAAATCTCCACTGCTTTAATCAATTCCCTTGGTGCAGGGGTAGTACCAAGAGTTGGAGTTGAATACATAGCAGTAGGTCGAGAAAAAGAACTAAAAAGCCTATTACAAAATCTCGATGATATTGCAGAAGGCGTAGCAGCATTTCGCTTTATAATTGGTAACTACGGTTCTGGGAAAAGTTTTTTACTGCAACTAACTCGTAACCGCGCTATGGAACAAGGTTTTGTAGTCGCTGATGCTGATTTATCCTCTGAACGTCGATTAGCTGGAAGCAACCATGAAGGTGTAGCCACCTATCGGGAATTAATGAGCCACCTAGCTACAAAAACTCGTCCTGATGGTGGTGCTTTAGTCTCTATTTTAGAAGGATGGATTAATAAAATTCAACAAGAAGTAGTTAAAGAAACTGGAATGCGTCCCAATGACGATGGTTTTGATGACAAAGTTGAATCAAAAATTAGGGAAGTAGTTCAGTATATTGAAGACTTAGTTCATGGTTTTGATTTTGGTAGCGTGATTATCGCTTATTGGCGTGGCTACCGATTGGATGATGATAATTTAAAAAATGCGGCGATGCGCTGGTTGCGTGGAGAATTTACGACTAAAGTTGAGGCCAAAGCAGCTTTAGGAGTGCGCGTCATTATTGATGATGATAGTTGGTATGACTATATCAAACTGTTTGCTAAATTTGTAGCTGAAATTGGTTATAAAGGACTGTTAATTATATTTGATGAAGCCGTACATTTATATCAAATATCTACTACGGTAACGCGGGAAAAAAATTATAATCGACTCCTTGCAATGTTTAACGATACTATGCAATGTAAAGCAGAACATCTTGGCATTGTTGTTGGTGGAACAACCAAATTTTTAGAAGACCCCAAACGAGGACTTTTTGCAGACCAAGCTTGGCAAAGACGCACAAAAGAAAGTCGTTTTGTTGCACAATCTGGCGTTCAGGAACATTTAGGGCCAGTGATTCGGCTAAATCCGTTGAGTGAAACAGAAATATTGACGCTTCTGCAACGTTTAGCTGAGATTCATGCACTCAATTTTGGCTATGAACAAACTTTGACAAATCGTGAGTTAAAGGAGTTCGTACAAGAAGTTATTTATCGTTTGGGTGCAGAAGCATTACTTACACCAGGGGAAATTGTGCGAGATTTTATGAGTGTACTGAATATTCTTCACCAAAATCCAGGAATTGTCTTTGGTGAATTAATTCATGGCTCTAAATTTAAACCTACTGCTATGGGTAGGGATGCAGATGGGGATAATGCAGCAGAATTTAGTTTGTGATTAATAAACCTTTTGTAAAAGTCGTAACTTCTGAATAACTGCTGCAAAATGAGCAAATAATTCTTACTTGTACCATTTCTGTATGAAGGTGCGCCGAACTATATGAGGAACGAACCGCAAAGGACTCAAAGGGCACAAAGAAAGAAATAAGAAGCAAAGGAAATTTGGCGCAGCTTCACAAAGAAATGGTATTAGGCCAGAATAGTTATTTGTATAGGGATTGAAAATAATTCATTCTTTAAAGTTGCTTTTGCTCTAAGTTTAATATCGAATAAAACACTTCTCATATCATGTCCGGTTAAACAATTGTCATTGCGTTCGCGTAGCGTCTCTGAAGGAGAAGGGTACGAAGTGAAGCAATCCCAAAAGCCTTGCGATTGCTTCACTTCGTTGCACTTGCAATGACATATCACAAGTAATTTGCCGGACATGATATCAAATAAGCTTTAATACAATTAATAATTATGAACTTTATCAACGTTTCTTGTTATCTTCAACATTTTATTTCCACCAGGCTGAAGTTCGTAATCAACCTTTTCAATATCTATCTTGTAACCTCTTGAAGTATAATACTTAACTATTTCATCTAAATGTTGTGAATGTTTCCACATTAAAGTTATGAGGGGAAATATCCTAATTTCTTTAGCAATGCGTAACATTTCATCTACAGAATTTAGATGAAAATCGTAATCGAGATGATCTGAATATAAAAATAGTAAATGTGAACATAGAGCTATGTCAAATTCTTGATTTTTAAATGCCAGTTTTGGCAATTCACCCACTGTGTATCTGTTGTTATTTTTACCAGTTTCGTAATCAGACAAAAATTCTTGAAGAACTTTGACTCGATTCTGTCGTAAATCATCTGGAGATTTATGATAGCTCCATACCCAATCATTTGATGTAGCCTTGACTTGGTTAATGATATTATCTACCACTTCATTAAATCTTTGCAATATTTCACCACCGGAAAATTGGTATAGTGGATCGACAGAAACTACACTTTTACCATGACGTGTCATTTCTGCATTAAAGCTTGCTGGCCCGTCCCCAATTCCAATAATTCTTTTATTTAAATCTAAATTTGTTAAATTAAATATTTTTATATATTCATCCATTGACCTCCCAAAAGGAACTACTTTATCCAGAACCATTGCCATAAAATTCACCTCGTGAATAGACTGCTTTTTCTTTCTTACCTGCTAGGAGATTTGCTTGGGGTGGCAGTTTGATAACATCCTGTGAGCGAGTTGAACCTGCGGGAAAGGTATAAATACCGATATTGTCACGGATACCACCGCCATTTTTGATGGAAATGACAGTCTTAGGATCGTACCCCTTAGCGATCGCTAAATTAGCTTCAGCTGTCAAATTCCCTAAGTTGGTTTCTTGTGTGCGGATATCGCCGCGCCAGCCATTGAGAAAGACGTTGGTTTTCCCGAAAATCTGACCATCTTGAGCAATAATCACTTTTTTAAGTGCTTCTGTAATGGCAACAATTTTGGGGTCTGTGGGAGTTGTGGCCCCGACTATACCAATTTTTTCACCATTGAGGGTAATAATGGTGCTACGGGCAATTTTATTAGGAATTTTACTTGCCTCTTGTCCATCAGCAGTAACTAATCTTGCTAGGTCTTTATCAGTGCTGAAATCTAGATTTGTACTGAGATAGGGAAATTTTGTACCAGGATAATCTTCTTTAGCGCGGATTAAATCGGCAACAACAGCCGTACCCAAGTCAAATTCGTGATTACCAAATGCGATCGCACTAAAGCCAAGATCATTTAAAATTAAGATATCTCCTCTTCCCTGTCCACCAAAAGCTGTGTCGCTGGCAAATAAGAAAGGACTGGGAATATAGGCATCTCCAGATGAAAGAATTAATGTATTAGGATAATCAGACTTGCCGTCACGATTTATATCCTGATTTTTTAGTGCATTCAACACCGCCGAAAAGTTTGGTGCATCTTTCAGAGCCGGGACACCTGCTTCTTGGTCGGAAGTATGTAAAAGTTGCAGTGTAAATCCCTGTTTTGGTGCTGTTCTGACTTGTGCTACACCAATACTAGTTCCTATAAAGAGCAATATACCAAATATAACTAGCAAACTTAACTGTATAGCCCTGAAATCTAGGCTATTAAACTTACTGAAAAGTCTATTTTTTGAATCTAGAAAAGGCATAATAACTTTTATAGTTCATCATCACTGAAGAAGATTAATGTATATTAACGTTATTGGGGGAGGTTACATACAATTTTAAGCCAAGTCCGACTGCAAACAATAGGGAAAAGGTGCGGATTCTTTGCTGTTTGAACTTTTTAAAGAAGGCAAAAATCATACCCAAAAATCGACTTGAAGAGAGCTTAGTCAACATGTTCACTCTGCTTTCAGGGGTAAATAAATATCAGACTTCAGCAAATTAACGGTAAATCTCCGATAAATTTATTGATTTGCCGTATTATTATGGAATGATAAAAATATCACATAATTAAAGCTGAAATGCAAGTTTATTCGCTGAAGAAAAAGTTTTCCCAAAAAGTCATAGCAACGTCAAATCTAAACTCAATCGGATTGGAAAGGACGCGATGATAGATCGGATTATTCAACAACAGATTGAGTACTATCGTGCTAGAGCCAATGAATATGATGAGTGGTTCTATAGAAAAGGACGCTACGATCGCGGTACCCAGATCAACCAGCGCTGGTTTAATGAAATAGCTACGCTCAAAAATACATTACACCAAATTGGCATGGTGGATGATATTTTAGAGTTAGCATCTGGAACAGGTATCTGGACGCAGGAGCTTTTAAGGATCGGTAAAAAGATTACTGCGATCGATGCTTCTGAAGAAGTGATTGCAATTAATCGCTCGAAGTTAAATTCACTGAGTGTTGAATATCACCTAATTGATTTATTTACTTGGCAACCTGACACAACTTATGATTTGGTATTCTTTGCCTTTTGGCTATCTCATGTGCCGCCAACTTTGCTCGATTCATTTTTGACGAAAGTCTATCAATCTGTTCGCGTTGGTGGACAAGTATTTATCATTGACTCTTGCTTTGAACCAACATCCACAGCTAACAATCATATCCTTGAAGATGACGCAAACATATATAAAACTCGTAAATTAAATGATGGTCAAGAATTTCAGATTGTCAAAATTTTTTATCAGCCTGATGAACTTAAGGATAAGCTACAAAAAGCCGGCTTTCAGGTTGAGGTAAAGTTGACAGATAACTATTTTATTTATGCACAGGGAAAAAAAGTTGAAACAATTCGTAATTTGTAATTTATAATGACGCTCTCAACGAGACACTGCGCGTGGCTTGCTTATTTGCAGAAGTACGCGGACTCGCCACCGCAATTATTTAAACTATATATTATGCCTCACTAATTCAGGATCGCCTAAATTTTATGCGAGTATCACATCTATCTTTCTTTGTAGAGGCATCTGATTCAATATGGCATCAGAAATCCTCTTCCTGCTATTCTCTGTGACATACTCCTTAAACTAGGTACTGATGCAAAATTTATGTATATATATTGGTTATAGCTGTACAGATGACTGATGTGGGGCTAAAGGAGTAGAAATGAAATGTATTTTGATTTACAGGAAACAATGTTATCAATAACTAGATGATCGGAGAGTTGAAGACCTTTTTTAAGTTAAATATAGGCTATTTATCGATCAATCTTAGTTAACTATGATTGCCGAATAAGCAAAATAAAATACACTAGCTGCCTAATAGACAGTTTGCAATGCAAATTCTTAAAGTATTAACTAGAGTCTATCTTAGTCCGGTAGACTTGGATGAGGCGATCGCTTTCTATGAAAATCTCTTTACGGAAAAATGTTGGTTGTGGTTTCAATATTCCGAATCTGAGTTGGAACTTGCGGGTGTGGGTTCTATTCTTTTAATTGCTGGTTCGCCGGAAGCACTCTCTTCATTCAAGAGTACACATGCAACATTTCTCGTTGACTCACTCAATGATTTTAAAGAAGCACTTATTCAGCAAGGTGCAGTGATTTTAGCCGAACCTAACAAAGTTCCCACTGGAGTCAATATGCGAGCGATGCATCCTGATGGAACTATTATTGAGTATGTTGAATTTGGATGACTAATTTTAGCCTAAAAAGGATCTGTTGTGAAGGCTGCAATTAGATTAGCTAATGAAAGTTATCCCTGTACGCTTCTCTTTTGGGATTGCTACAACTATAAGGATTTTACAACGTTTTTGCTGCGATCGCTTTACTTAATCCAGCAAGTATTGCTGTGCATAGGGCTGTCGGTTTTTTGCCTGTAAGTGTATTTTGCATAATTGGGTATAACTTTTGTGAGTGGCACGATGTCGGGTGGTGGCAACTATCTCTGCAACAAAAGCCACCGCTATTAGTAAATCTGCCTCTTTCTTTGCTAAAAGTTCAAAAATAGTCTCTGCGGAATGAAGCATTAATAAGTGGACTATTACTACTTGGCGTTAGCTACTTAACAGTTGTAGAAACAGTTTTAGTTTTCAAGCCAGTGGTTTGATTTTCTCCCTTTGGAGTTTCGACTGAGCAACTAATTAAGGTTGTTGAAAGTGTTAATAATCCAGGTAGTAGGAATACTGAAAAACGTTGAAAAATATTAATGTGTGGCTGTTTGAAGGCGGTAATCATGGAAGTAATTGTATTTTTATTTGCGATTTGACTAATATTTGCCGATGTTTATACCAGTTCTGTATGAAGGTGCGCCGAACTATATGAGGAACGAACCGCAAAGGGCACAAAGAAAGAAAGAAAGAAAGAAAGAAAGAAAGAAAGAAAGAAATAAGAAGCAAAGGAAATTTGGCGCAGCTTCACAAAGAAATGGTATTAGTAGAGGCGCACAGATGTGCGCCCAAAGTGCATATTGCTACTAATACAAAGATTTAGACTTTTTGAAGCTGAAGGTTTTTTTGAAACAGTTCTTGAACGTTTTTCCAAGCATTAGCAGCAGCTTCGGCATTGTAGCTGGCGCGATGGTTGCAGAAAAAGCCATGTCCTGCGCCAGGATAACGGAAAATAGCATGGGGGATTTGATATTTCTTCAATTTTTCCTCCGCGATCCTGGCGGGAATCGAATAGAGATTGCTGAGTTGGTCAAGAGTACTTTTGTACAACTACAAACACAAGAGTTGCTATTAGACATCTCCGTAAATTAGATATGCGTTCTCCAGAACCCTTGTAGAGACATATCAGTGCTATATCTCTACATTTTTGGCGTACCACCAGAAGAGTACTGGCCCTATACGGAAGAAAAATTTGATGAGGAATCAACCCCTTTTTGTTATTCTTTTGGTCAAAGTTTTCAAGCGCTAAAATAGACAGGACACTTCGGGTTAGGAGCAAATTTGGGGGAGGAAAACTTAACGGCTTAGAAGTCAGGACAAACGCACCTAATTTGTGAAACTCTTGGCGGATAAGGATAGTTACTTAAATCGACAAGATTGCTCGAAAGTCGGAGTTTGTTCAAGTTGCACCATTATCAGAACAGCTGGCACATCGCCTACTGTTCCAGATAAGTGACCCTTATTACCTTGCGCGTCCGCTTTCGTACCCTGGTCTTCTCCAAATGAAATCTCGCCAGGGCCCATTTCTACTCGCTGTCCGTCCATAGTTTCCACAAACCAGCTTCCCGACAGAGGTACGATCCATTGAGGCTTTGGGTTCTCATGCCAGTTGCCAACCCATCCGACGGGTAGCACAGTAAAGGTAATTGTGGCACCAGACTGCTTCAATTTAGAAAGCCACTGAGGTGAGGTATCAGGGGCTATGCCTTTCTCGATAAAGTCCTCAATCTGGCAACGGGATTGGTGACTTATACCATCTCGGTCAGTCCAGACGTGCCAGTAGTCAATTGTCGGTTTGTTTGATTGGTTATTCTGCATAAAATTATTTACTGCTACTCAACTACAACCGTATAATTTCGCTGTTCCCATTTGCTACTTTCAATCCAGAAAAAGGTAAAGCTGATTGGCTGTTCTTGGCTATCAAAAACAGAGATATCTACAAAACTCACTCCTAATTTTGTGGCAGTAGAAGGCGTATCTTTTGCTGTTTGCCAATTATCCTCTGACCAATGCAACTGGAAAGATGCTAAAGCGTGAATTCGTAATGTATAACCTTTTTTAACTTTGTCAATTTGACGGTTAAACTTCCAAATTTCCAATGATTTACACTTTTGTCTTTCGCCTAAATAGCGATTCGCCACCTCTGGAATCAAATCAAACACCCGATCGTCATGATTTGACCGTAGCAGCTTGATATACTCTGCGTGCGCCCACATTAAAGGCATTGCGGAACCTGTTGGTTTTCCTAAATACATGTGGCTTTCAGGTTGATCTGCTTCATCCCAAACCTGTTCTGGTAGCAAACAAGTGTTTGAAGCAAATCCTTCCATTGCCTTGATGTATGTTTTGACATCGCCGCCAGTAGCTAATTCATAATGTCCTCGTTCTCCTGTCAACAGAGGCCAAGCGCGTCCCTTACCATAAGCAGTGTAAGGACTGCCATCTTCTTGCTGTCCATAGCCGTCGTGATTATAACGATGCCAACAAGGCCCAGCAAGTGTATCTACTTTTAAAACTGCATCAATTACTTTGACAGAATCAACAATAATCGGGTCATCAGGCTTGCGAATTCCATAGCGTACTAATTGTAGAAACCCGCCATCGACAATTTCCTTCGCGGGAAATTCTGCTAGTTCACCAGGAGATTGACTGCTGATAAAAATAGTTCCTTGGTTAGGATTTTCGTTGGGTTCAGGACTATTAATATCTGTAGGGGTAATCCGAATATAATGGCGTTTGATGCCAGAAACTAAAGTTCCTTCAGTAGTAACTGTCCAAGCTTCGATATGAGATTCTAAAAAATCAGCATATTCTTCTATGAATTCTGCCGTTGTTTGATCGCCACGTTCGCGAATAAATTGAGCGGCACAAATTAAGGCGGCAATATTGGATGCTAGTGTTGATGGTGAATAACCGCTATTTTCTTCCCAACGTTCTTGTTGGGTAGCTGGGCCGTGACGAATTAAATAACCTGCTGCCCGTAAAATCATGGGGTAAATATCAAAGTTTAAGCAAGTATTCTGCTGGTGCAATAACCATGCCAACAGAATGGGAAATGCTACCTCATCAAGCTGGATGCCTGTCCAGTAAGGTTTACCATCAACCCAGAAATTTTGGGGAAAACCGCCATCTTGCTGCTGACTAGTGGCCAGATAAATCAGCGATCGCACTGCTGTTTCAGTTTCGCCAGCAGCTATCAAACCTGTTACACTACTGACCATATCCCGCGTCCAGACAAGATGATATCCCCCTTGGTCTTCGTCATCTTTGGCTTCACCCCAAGGGATGGCAAGGGAGGCGATTAAAGCACCTGGATAGGCTTTGTCTTCATGTGCTAAAAGCAAACTAATGCTGCTGTGATACAACTTACCTTCCTCATCGGAAACATCTTCTAGGGGTCGGATATTGCGGCGCGATCGTTTCCACTGTTCGTTGTATTGTTGCTTCTGCTGTTCAAAAGGAATATTAAGCGACTGAAATAGCGTAGAAATCGCATTATGCAGATTGCTGCCAAATGCCAGTCCTAAAGTAAACTCATCACCACCATCCAGATTTAGTTCTCCTGTCAGACTAATATTGCCATCCACAGCTTGACCAAATTCCCAATCCATCTGGAAATTATCAACCAAATCTGTCCAACCATCACTTTCACCAACGTAGCCACAGGAAAGATGGCTAAAGGGAACTGTTGCACCCAGCGCCACCCACGATCCTTCTTTCTCAGCCGTTAGAATTTGATGACCAGCAACTTCTATGACGTAACCATTGTTACCTCTACCTCCAACTTCCAGATGCGGCGCACATAAAGCATATAGGTGGAGTTGGGAGAGAAAATCGCGCTCTCCTGTTAATTTTGTGTGCTGTAAAATACAGGAGAAATGCGGGTCAGCAATAACTTCTTTGATGATTGTATAGCGCCCATCGGGATCGGAATTAGTAATGCGGTATCCCAAACCGTAAGTCCACAAATGTTCTACTTTTGATTTGAGATGGCGTTTCTCTTCATGAAAAAAGCTTTTACCATCAGAAATGAGGTACTGTAAATCCCGAATTTGGGGTCGATCTACTGTAGGATGATAGACTTCAGTAACAATACCGTTCCAGATAGTAAACCAAACATGACTAGAGGTAGAGTAAGCTGTTCCGACTCCATCTTTGTTCGCATGAGTCCATCGAGGCTCGATACCCGGTGAACCAAAAGCCTGTCCTTGACCAATAATCTTTACCATAATTTATTGTGCCGATCGGCTTTGATTGCTATTTGGAAACGCTGTAGTTTATATTTATGTAATTAAAATTTATTGCAAAGGTTGAGAGGATTTGCGAGTAGCAGCTAAAGATTTTGCCTCAATAAAAATTTGTTTTATTTCAGGATGTTTTTGGCGAATTTTTGTTTCTAAACTCTCCACAGTTAATGCTATATCCTCCCCGGTAAGGTTTTTGGAAAACTGGATTTCCAGGTTGAGTAATACTTCGTGAGGAGCAAGCTGCATTGTTAGCACACGAATCACTTCTTGTACCCCTGGTTCTGTTTTTGACAAAGAACGAATATTCGCTATAGTTTGAGGATTAGCACTTTCACCAACTAATAATCCTTTACTTTCTCTAGCTAGTAGCACTGCGACTATAGCCAAGATTATGCCAATAATAATCGAGGCTATTCCATCAAAATAAAGATTATTAAATAAATGCCCTAAAAAGATCCCTATCAAGGCAACGAATAAACCTAAAATTGCAGCAGTATCCTCAAGTAATATTGTAAATACTGTTGGGTCTTTACTGTTTTTGATTGCTTGCCAAAAATTTTGCTTTCCCTTGGTCGGCAAAAACTCTTTTAAAGCCACAGTCCAAGAAAAGCCTTCCAATATTATTGCTACACTCAATACAATATAATTCCATATTGGATCTTCTAAAGGGCTGGGGTTAATTAAATGAGTAATTCCTTCATAAATTGACATCCCGCCACCAATGGCAAAGATGAGGATAGCAACGATAAAAGTCCAGAAATAAAGTTCTTGACCGTATCCAAAGGGATGGCTATCATCTGCTGGTTTTTGGCTTCTGTGAAGTCCTAGCAAAAGTACGAGTTGGTCGCCAGTATCTACAACTGAATGAATCCCCTCTGAGATCATAGCGGAACTGCCAGTAATGGAGGCGGCAATAAATTTAGTAATAGCGATCGCTAAATTAGACCCCATCGCCGCAAAGATTGTTTTTTTAGATGAATCAGTTGCCATGAGCGTGAATAACCAGCTATCCAGAAACTTAGGTGCATCCCCCCTACAATGTCGCCTCGGATAGTTAAAAGTAAACTATCAGAAGGTATAAGATAGCTTGACTATAGGACTTATCTTTGGTTTTTGAAAAAATCAAATCGGTTTGCTATAGTTCCTAGCCTCTAGTCTTGTCTTTAACCATTTTCCGTAAATCCTGGATACAAGGTCATGCCACCATCTACAAAAAGTGTTGTACCGTTAACATAATCAGATTGATCGGAAGCTAGCCAAACTGCTGCTTTGGCGATATCTTCAACATTTCCTACACGTTTTGCTGGAATCAGTTTTAGTAACTTTGCTTCTGCTTCTGGAGTATCCCAAGCTGATTTGTTAATTGGGGTTTTAATCGCACCGGGAGCAATACTATTAACGCGAATTTTGTGAGGGGCAAGTTCTTGGGCAATACTTTTCATCATCATATTTATACCACCCTTACTAGTAGCATAATTAACGTGACCTGCCCAAGGAATGACCTCATGCACGGAACTCATGCAAATAATCTTACCTGCCGCGCATGAAATTTCAGGCTTCACACCTCGACGCAAGAATTCCTTTGCGGCTTCTCGCGCACACAAGAATTGTCCCGTCAGATTTATCCCAATAACCGCATTCCATTGCTCGATGGTCATATCGATAAAAGGTGAGTCTTTTTGAATGCCCGCATTACTTACTAAAATGTCGATAGTGCCAAATTCTTGGAGCGTTTTGCTAAACATTGCTTTTACTTGGTCTTCTTTGCTGACATCGGCTTGAATAGCAAATGCTTCTCCATTATTAGCTTTAATATCATCAACAATTTTTTGGGCTTCTTCGGCTTCCGAATGGTAGTTGATGGCTACTGCTGCACCTGATGTAGCCAAATGGCGAGCTATAGCTTCACCAATGCCAGAACTACCACCTGTCACAAGTGCTTTTTGACCTTTAAGCAGGTAAGGGGAATAGCTCATAATGCTTTCGATACTTTTAAAAAGTGTATTCTTTGTAAGTAGCTGAATACTTGCATGATATGATATTTTTGCTTTCTTGGCATAGTATTGCCTTAGCTGATTTAGATTACCAAATCGGTAAAATATCGATTAAATAAACAAAACTTTTTATTATATTAAGATAACTCTAGCATTTTACTAATCTATCCAGAGAAAGATAAATTTTACATTGTTTTCCTGACCAATACTTTAAATAGTTGTCATTTCTGTGACAACAGTATGTCTTTATTTGTAAGATTGGTTAAATCATAAATTTAAAGGTTATGTCCATCTAAACAAAGATTTATGGTATATTCAGAGAAACTTTGACTTAATATTAGTTGGGATATAAAATAAACGAAAATTATAGTTATTTTAATGATTTTTAAGGTTTGATAAAATAATTACTAAAAAATAGTAAACAAGAGAAAGTCCTGATTTAGTAATTTACTTTAAAGATTTCAGTGCATCACAATTTTTAAATCTTTTTTACTGACTTTAGCAGCGGCTTGAGCAGTAGTATTGTTGACAATATGTGAATGATGCATTAGGCGGATAGCATCTACATACTTAGATTTATGAAGGAAAAAGCGATGCCTGCTCTGTCTCTGAATAACCAAAATTTACCATACCCTGACCCTCTACACCCGATCGTTGTCCATTTCGTAATCGCAATGGTGCTTTTTTCTTTCGTGTGTGATGTGGTGGGATATTTCACCCGCAACGTGCGTTTGTTTGAGGTTAGTTTCTGGAATATGTTTGTTGCTGCGATCGCAATTTTCATCGCAATTATCTTTGGCCAGTTTGAAGCAGGACTAGCACAAGTCCAGAAAGCAGCCCAGTCAACACTGAATTATCATACAGTCTTGGGTTGGTCGCTGGCCGCCATTGTTGCGGCGATCGCAGCTTGGCGTTTTGTGATTCGCAACAGCAACCCCCGAAAAGTACCGCCTGCTTACCTGGGTGTTGCAACATTGTTAGTCTGCCTAGTATTCTTGCAAGTGTATTTGGGGAGCAAACTGTTTTGGGTGTATGGGTTGCACGTCGAGCCTGTAGTTCAAGCCATGAAACAGGGAGTTTCACCATGAACTCACAACTGATCGAGCAGTTGAGATTGCGGTTGGGTGCTAACGGATTACCCTACGAGATTCCTGTACATCCGCAGTTAGTGCATCTAACGCTGGGTTTGTTCATCATTGCCATCATTTTTGATATAGCAGGAGTGTTGTTTTCTTTAGAAAAACCAATTTTCAAATTTTTGGGATTGGCTACCATCCGTTCTAGCTTTTTTGATGTCGGCTGGTACAATCTCATAGCAGCAGCAGCTATCACATTTTTCACGGTTGCGGCTGGTTTTTTTGAACTACTGTTGGCAAATCCGCCAGTCGATCAAAAAAGTGCTTGGGGGTTGAGTGCTGGTTGGACGATGCTTTTACATGGTTTGGGTGGAATTTTGCTATTGGCGATCGTTGTCGCCATGACTGTATGGAGAGGTTTGCAACGCTATCGCTGGCGTAAGGATGCTTCTAGACAGGTGCAGTGGAGTTACTTGTTAGCAGGGATTGCAATACTAGGTATATTATTCGTTCACGGAACTTTGGGGGCGCAATTGGGAGAGGAATTTGGGGTTCATGTTACTGCTGCTAATACTATTTCTAAAAATGTTTACAGCAAATAATTAAACGAGAATTTATCGAATTTTATGTTTAGTGTTTTTGAATATGTATTGATAGCCTTTTATGTAGCAGTGCTGCTCGTTGTCAGTCGATGGATTGGGCAACAGGCGTTTTCTTGGATGCCTCCCCAAGCTACAGTAGAAGCACAACGGGTAGATGATTTGTTTAGCTTCTTAGTCTCAATTGGAGCATTTATCTTCCTTGGGCTAATTGGCGTTATGGTGTATGCGATCGCCTTTCATCGCGCCCCCCCAGAAGACTACACCGAAGGACACCCCTCTAGAGGTGATGCGAAGCTAGAAATATTGTGGACAGCAACCCCGACTTTGTTAGTAGTGTGGATTGCTTTCCAAAGCTTCAATATTTATCAGCAATTAGATATTTTAGGTTTAAACCAAATCGTGCATTTGCACACACCTCTAGAATCTGCACCCGCCTACGCCGCAAACATCAGCGATGTCCCAAAACCTGCATCTGAAACTATTGATGTTTTCGTTAAGCAGTGGGATTGGTCTTTTCGTTACCCAAATAATGTTACTAGTAATCAGCTGCATCTGCCGATCGATCGCGCTACTCGCTTAAATCTGCAAGCGCAGGATGTGATCCACGGTTTCTATGTCCCTGAATTTCGCTTAAAGCAAGATATTATTCCAGGGCGCAAGATTGATATTGTGCTAACACCCATTCGTGCAGGCAAATATCGGCTGAAAGATTCTCAATTTAGCGGTACTTATTTTGCCTTAATGGAAACGGATGTATACGTTGAATCCCTGGATCGATATAATCAGTGGCTCACGCAAACTGCTACTAGCGAACAAACTCCAGTAAATCAGGCAGTTGCCGAAAATATCCAACCACCAAAAACATTGTTTAATAGCGGCTGGTACACCGTCACACCTGCTCAACCTGAAGTCGCCAATAAAAGGAAGCTAAATAATGACGCATGATTTTAGTCAAGAGATTACCGGGGATCGAGAATCGCAGAACCAGCAGGGTAATACTTGGCGGCAATATTTCAGCTTCAACACCGATCATAAGGTGATTGGAATTCAGTACATGGTGATGACCTTCATTTTCTTCCTGATTGGTGGGTTATTGGCGATGCTGATTCGGGCTGAGTTGCTCACCCCAGAATCAAATTTGGTCGATCGCCCGCTTTATAACGGTTTGTTCACCATGCACGGGACAATCATGATTTTCCTGTGGATTATTCCCTTCAATGCAGGTCTTTCTAACTACTTAGTGCCGCTAATGATTGGAGCGCGGGACATGGCTTTTCCCTTGCTTAACGCCATTTCCTTTTGGATTCTGCCACCAGCAGGTCTTCTACTACTATCTAGCTTCTTCCTCCCAAACGGGACTGCACAAGCTGGGTGGTGGTCTTATCCACCAGTTAGTCTGCAAGTTCCAGGGGATCAGTTTATTAACGGTGAATTTATTTGGATAGTCAGCCTAGTTTTGATCGGTATCTCTTCCATCATGGGGGCTGTTAACTTTGTGACAACCATCTTTTGGATGCGGGCCCCAGGGATGACGTTTTTTCGGATGCCTGTGTTTGTTTGGTCGGTTTTCAGCGCCCAGTTACTGCAACTGGTTAATTTGCCTGCCTTGACAGCTGCATTGATCCTGCTGTTACTTGACCTATCCTTCGGTACACAATTTTTTAAACCGGATGCAAATGGCGATCCCATCATCTATCAGCATCTATTTTGGTTTTACTCGCACCCAGCAGTTTATATCATGGCACTACCAGCCTTCGGTATTTTTGCTGAGATTTTACCTGCATTTTCTCGCAATCCCTTATTTGGTTATCGGTCAGTTGCGATCGCTACATTAGGTATTGCTTTCATCAGCATCTTCGTTTGGGTACATCACATGTTCACCAGTGCCACCCCTGGTTGGATGCGGATGACCTTCATGGCTACCTCAATGTTAGTTGCCATACCCACTGGAATTAAAGCCTTCGCTTGGACTGCCACCATTTGGAGAAGCAAGCTACATCTAGAGACACCAATGCTGTTTGCAATGGGAGGTGCAGCAATGTTTATTTTTGGTGGTGTTACTGGTGTAATGCTTGCTGCCACGCCATTTGATATCCACGTTAATAATACCTACTTTGTTGTGGGACATTTCCACTACATCGTTTTTAACACGATCACAATGGCAATCTTCGCAGCAATTTACTACTGGTTTCCCAAGATAACTGGAAGAATGTATGCTGAGGGTTGGGGCAAGTTGCATTTCTGGCTGACCTTTATTCCTGCCAATATCACCTTCTTTTCTATGCATCCATTAGGTTTACAAGGGATGCTCCGCCGAGTTTCTTCCTACGACCCACAGTATCAAGGATGGAACATCATTGCTAGCCTGGGGTCATTCTTGCTCGGAGCATCCACGCTGCCTTTTATTGCTAACATAGTAGGCTCTTGGCTTTACGGGCCGAGGGCAGTTGACAATCCTTGGCACGCTACTGGATTGGAATGGACAACCTCTTCACCACCCCCGCGAGATAACTTTGAGGAGATTCCAACTGTGACAAGACCTCCCTATGACTACGGCAATCCAAAATACTCAGTAATCGTAAATTCCGATAACAGTGAGTGAAGGAAGACCCAAACTACATCAACAAAATGCCAAAACAGAGTAGTCGCACTTGTACCGAAGTGAGTCTGATTATAGTTGCC
>NZ_NOLI01000138.1:0-20534 GCF_002245975.1 Nostoc sp. 'Peltigera membranacea cyanobiont' 213
TTCTCCACCCTGAGATTTTCACCTCTCTTAACCAAACTACAAATTAGTCCATTACACAACACCTTGAAAGGGCTAGTTCTAATAACTTGTAATTGCAAATTATTTAATAAGATTTCCCATCACTGCCAAAGTATTCTCTATAGCCACAAATTTTGTCTCCACGTACATCAAAAGATACTGCTACCCGATTTCTGTAAAGCTGTCCGAACAGAAGTCCCTCATCTCGAAACTCAAAGACAGCCGTTGTTTCATTACTAGTAACACGGTCTAAACCAGTCAGGTTCAAACCAGGAGTAAAGGATTCAAAAACGTACTCGAAAAATTCTCTAGCTCTTTCTTTTCCGACATTCAAGCCGTGGAATTTACCCATTGGAAACCAAAGGGTGAAGTCTTCTGTGAGCATATCTAACAATGGTTCCCACTCTCCAGTTGCCGTACCATGCGTCAGATTCTCAAATGCCTGTCGAGCAACTTTTAAAGTGTTTTCTGAATTTTGTGTCATTATGGCTCCCTTTTATTTAATATCCAACTTTTATACAATTTTGCTTTTAAAATTGTAAAATTACTATGATTAGTGAGTTTTGCTAATTCATCTTGCAAAAATTATACATAGTTTAATTAATCGTAAAAGTATTTGTGTTGTTGAAAGTCGGTTAAGTGCCAAACTAAGGAGATGCATAATGTCCTCTCGTGAAGTGATTATTCCCAAAGGGATGGAAATTCTTTTTGAAAAGTTTCATTATTGTCCTGGTATTAAAGTTGGGAATACCTTATATATTTCAGGACAAGTAGGCAGAGATGAGAATTTGCAAGTTGTTAAGGGAATAGAAGCCCAGTTTGTTCAGGCTTTTGAGAATGTTAATCAGGTGTTAAAAGCAGGAGGAGCTACATTTGATAATGTAGTTGAGATGATTACATACCATGTGACTGGAACAGGATTAGGTGAACTTCAAACAGAAGTAATAGCTTCTGGTCAATCACCTGATATCATTCCATTTTTGCCAATTTTTATGCAGGTAAAAGACCGCTATTTCAGCAATAACTTTCCTACCTGGACTGGTCTGGGGGTAGTCGGACTGTCTACCCCAGGACTAATCGTTGAGATTAAATGTACGGCAATTGTTGACAACTAAAACCTGGCAACTACTTTACCGCAATTTTTACCACTAAGCAGATATTCAACGGCAGCAGGAATAGATTCTATGCTGTTAAACTGAGTTGGGTCAACGGCAACTTTGAGTTTCTTGGAGTAGAACAAGTTTAAGAGGCGATCGCGTGCCTCTGCCATATATTCCTTATAATGAGGCATGAGAAAGCCTCTCACAGAAGCAGCTTTCCAAAATAGCTGGTGATAAAGACGTGGTTGTGTAATTTGTTCTGCATTCTTTGCGTATTCAGAGATAAAACCAACCACTACTAAGCGTCCCCGCACCGCCAAGTTTTCAACGCAGGTATCAAAAACTTCTTTACCCACACAGTCGAAAATTAAATTAATCCCACTGGGGTATTCTTGCTTGAGGATTTGATTGAGATTTTCTGTGCGATAGTTGATAATGCGATCGCAGCCTAATTTTCTCAATAACTTTGCTTTCGCCTCAGAACTGCAAGTACCAATGACATGATTCCCGGCTAATTTTGCCAATTGCACTGCAATATGACCGGTTCCCCCTGCCGCTGCTGTCACTAAAACCACTTCATTACTTTTCATCTCCCCCGCTTGTTCCAGTGCAACCAAGGCTGATACACCTGTAGGAATCAAGGTTAAAACTTCTGGTGTAGCTTCACGCACTTTCACCGCTAAGTTTGCATCGATAACCTGATATTCTCGATAACCACCACCACGTGCCGTAGTTATGACAGCATCACCAATTTGAAAATCTTTGACATTTTCACCCATAGCGATAACTTCCCCTACAGCTTCGACACCTAAATCAAAAGGAGGAATTAAATTAACATAAGGAACATCACCACGGCAAAGTAAGGTATCAAATCCACCGTTAACACCAGCAAATTTGTTTTGAATTAAAACTTGGCTAGCAGCAGGTTGGGAAATAGAAATCTCAACAATTTCAATGGCAGATTTAAAATCTTGATTAAGTTGCTTTGCTATTAACTTTTTGTAGGTTGTTGCGTTCATTTCTAAATCAAAGCTTTATCCCACTCTAATTGATGAGCTAAACCATACTTGATAAAATCTTCTTCTTTAGCTTTATCGCTTTTACCAAAAACACCTAAGCTGTAAGGATTATCTTGCATCCGTTGGGTGACTTGCTCTTTTTCAAATCGGATTGTTTCATCTCTAGGCTTATCCGGCTTAAAAAAGTCTACAACTAAAACAGTTCTATCATAATTGGTGTAATTATGTGGACAATGGGGATAGGTATGATCTAAAACCAGGAATTTTCCTTCATGCCAATAAAGTTGATCGTGGCATATTTTCATAGCCACATCCCCCTCTGGCACTATTAATCCTAAATAGCCGCGATTCATGTGAGGGTTATAGTTTACATGCAGCTTGATATCCAAGCCTGGATGGAATGTACCATAATATACATTTCTGATGATATCATCATCAAGCAAATTTACATTTTTTATTACATTAGCTAAATTCGGGAAATATTTCTCTCTTAATTCAAGTGCGTGTTTTGATGCCTCATCTGACCCATAATCAGGATATTGTATTTGATATGCTTGAATATATTTTTCAATAAACATACCTTGAAACAATACACCAAAAGCGCTGTATTTTGATTTCCCCTTAGTTTTAATTGTTTGGCTTTTGGGCCCAAGAATATCGTAAGTAATTTTTAACTCCTCATTAGATGCATTATTAATAAAGCGTATATACTCATCTCTAATCCCTTGCCAGTTATCTGCAAAAGTTTTTAGAAAAGTAAATTTAGTTGGGTCTATATGATATTCATTAAAAGTTTCCATTGTCTTTTCTCCTGAAGATGATTTCATAAAAAACCGTTATATAATAATCAGATTTGGTCTTCGTCCCGATTCGATGTTGAATTCCTGACTAAACTCATTTTAGTGTGAGGTCTACTGTGTCTGAAACTCCCGTATTAGATCAAATTATAAAAAATGTGCGGGTAGTTCGTCCCCATCAGGATGTAATCGAACTACTTGATTTAGGCATTAAGGATGGAAAATTCGCTCAGATTGCTTCTAATATTAGCCCAGACACAGGCAAACAGGTATTTGATGGCAAAAACCTGCTAGGCTTTCCTGGAGTCGTAGATGCCCACATGCACGTCGGTATCTATCAACCCCTTGACAAAGATGCTGTGACTGAAACCAAAGCAGCCGCAATGGGAGGCGTAACTACCAGCCTGAATTACATCCGTACAGGGCAGTATTATCTTAACAAAGGCGGCTCATACCGCGATTTTTTTCCAGAGGTGTTGGCGTTATCCGCAGGTAATTTTTTTGTAGATTACGGCTATCACATCGCACCTATAGCTAGCCAGCATATCGATGAAATACCTTTATTGTTTGAGGAATACGGTATATCTTCGTTTAAAATCTTCATGTTTTATGGCGGCTATGGGTTGCATGGTTTATCAGACCAGCAAAACCTCTTTTTGATGATTAACAAAGAGGAAAGATACGACTTCGCCCATTTTGAATTTATTATGCGTGGTCTAACTCGCTTGATGGAAAAACATCCAGAAGCGCGAGATAGCATCAGCTTGAGTTTGCACTGTGAAGTTGCAGAAATTCTCAACGCTTATACCAAAATAGTTGAAAATGATTCTAGTCTGAGCGGATTACACGCTTACAGTGCAGCGCGTCCACCTCATTCTGAAGGTTTAGCAATTTGCATTGCTTCTTATTTGGCAAATGAAACTAACTGTGCAAATATCAATTTGTTGCACCTGAGTTCGCGGAAAGCAATGGAAGCAGCTTTGACTATGCAAACTGCTTTTCCTCATATCAACTTTCGGCGAGAAGTTACTGTCGGACATTTGTTATTAGATGTCGATACTCCTAATGGTATTTGGGCAAAAGTCAACCCTCCTATCCGTCCCCGCGCTGATGTGGAATACTTATGGAAAGCAGTACTCAACAATCAAGTAGATTGGATAGTTAGCGACCACGCTTGCTGTTCTGCTGAACAAAAAAGAAGTAATAAAGACCCGAATAATATTTGGTTAGCAAAGTCTGGTTTTGGTGGTACTGAATATTTACTTTCTGGTGTATTTAGTGAAGGTAGTAAGCGGGGGATGTCTTACAACCAGATGGCTAAGTTACTATCTTGGAACCCATCGCGGCGCTTTGGTTTGTTAGAAAAAGGTGATATTGCTGTTGGCTATGATGCTGATTTGGTGCTGGTAGACCCCAATGAAAGCTTTGTGGTATGTGCTGCTGAGTCGGAGTCACAACAAGGTTATACGCCTTTTGAAGGAGTAGAGTTAACTGGGCGGGTGAAGAGTACTTTTTTACGCGGAAATTTGATTTATAACAATGGTCAAGTTTTAGGTTCTCCTATTGGGCAGTATTTGAAAAGATGTTAAAGTAATCTCCGCACAAATATAAAACTATTTGCGATCGTCCAGCAAGACATCAAAGTGTTTAACTTGAATTTCTGGTTTTATGAGATATTCGTTATCTCTAGGAAGAGGTCTAACTTTTTCAATGTCGTTACCAGCAAACTTGCGAATTGCATCCCGTGATTCCCAATAAGAGATAACAGTAAATTCCGTATTATTATCATTAATGCGGCGAAGTACTTGCATTCCCAAATTACCAGAAATTGACTCGAGCTTTTTAATTCCAGCTTCTACCAAATAACTATAATATTCATCTGATTTTGATGTCAGCTTTGTACCATGCCAAATGCGTGCAACTACTTTCTTCGATTGGGTACTAGCAGGATTATTTGGTATGGTTTGCGCTAAAACTGCAAAGGTTTCAACATCTGAAAAAACAGCAAGTGGTAAAATCAAAATTGAAATCGTCAATCCACAAAGATTACCAAAAAACTTACTTAGTCTAATCATTAGGTATTTCCAGGTATATATGATATGACTGTTCCAGCTTGGGATACATCTCTATCAACTCTGACAAAAGATAAATATCCATCATCTGTTGTGTGTCTAAGGGTAGTGTTGTGGGTGGGACAATAGCCTAAATGATCTTTTGCAAATCGATAATTTCCTATATCACAATAGCCAGCTAGAGCATAAGCCTCTTCATTATATGATTGAATTATTGGATAGTGACCGTCATAATGTGGCAATATGGTAAGTAGCCATGTTCCACCCCCGTTATTATGTTTTCTTAAAAACTTCTTTTTTGCTACTTCAAATTGAACTGTCTCTGTCTTACCCCAGGGTAATAATTTGCAATCCAATACAGGTATAAATTCACTTATTCTCGCATCTGGATGACTTCTTTCTGCATATTGGTATTTTAGCGGAACCGGCCCGTTTTCCATCCAAAGGATTTCTACTTCCTCTTCACCTAAGACTTTCCAAGATTCTAGTCTGACCCCTGCGGGAATAAACGAGTAAGAATGTTTATCTAATCGCCATCCATCAATTTGAATTTCACCAGCAAGAATAAAAATTTCTAAATCAGCTGTAAATATACCAGATGGCGCTTCAAATCCGGGCGGTAGTATTACTCTGGAAGTAGATGCGCCAGGGTCATCCCAAGTTAGCAATCTTCGTCTTCCTGCTGCTACTTCGTCTGGCATTCCACTAATGCGCCATCCTTGTTCTTCTGGCACAGCATTTGTATCAAAAAATTGATACTGGCGAGGCACATACTCTTTGGATATTGCCGTGTGCCTTCCCGATAGATTCAAGCGTCCTCTACCATCTCCACCCCAATCTTCTTTTACAGACGCTACACCTAAAAAATCATCAGTTTGGTCTTCTGCTGAGAAATTAACATTTCTATTCTCTTCACCCACGATTCTAAATTCTCCTGTTAATATGCTTTTTCTTAACTAGTAAATACTATATTGCACCCACTTAGTTTTCCTGTAAAAATTCAATTGCTACCTTTGATATTTTTTCAGGTATCTGGTTCATCATACATATTGTTCCGCCTTCAATATCAATCATCTTTGCATGAGGAATTGCGGTTAAAATAAACTCTCTGTTGTCTGCGTTAGCAAAACCTAGCTTTTCTAATTGTTTTACGTCCTCTGTACCAGACAATATTAGAGTCGGAGACTTAATTAAACTAAATCTTGCTTCCATTCTTTGGCAATAGTCCATAACAGCCAAAGGTGCATACCAAGGATAGCCAAAACCTTTTAAATCGTCCAAAACCCAACGATGATTTAACTCAGCAGAACCTATATAGCTTGCTCTGGCTGACCATCTTTGCATAAGATGGGAACCATCTGCTTGTATCTTGAGATTTTCAAATTTATTGGATAACGCTGCTTTTCCCTCTTCGCTAAAATTATCTATGTTGCATAATATAATTTTTTCGACTCTCTCAGAATAAGCTGCTGCAACTTCTGCTGCTACACAAGCACCTGTATGGTTCCCAAGAATACTTGTGGTTTTTATTCCTAATTCGTCTAGCAGTAAAATAACAGTTTTTGCATAATCTTCAATTGAATACATTTTTGGCGGTTTATCAGAATCCCCTAATCCCAAAAAGTCCATAGCAATGACTAGTCTATTCTGAGCAAAAATTGGTATCAACTCGCGGAACTCGTCACTACTTCGGAAGTTTTGATGAAGTAAAAGTAGAGGTTTCCCCTCACCACCAAGACGATAAAGAATTTGCCCATCTTCAGTGTCTAAAAATGCTCGCTTGATTAGTTTATTCATCTCGTGCTGATAAAATTTGGTGGTTTTTAATTGGTTGTAATACAGACTATTTATTAAGCCCCAACATTGTTATGCCTCTACTGCATATTGGTATTTGATGTTTTTTATTTACGGCAACAAAAATTTATAATTATTTTTTACCTCTTTTGTGATATGTTTTGCAACCATTCAATCAGGGGTCTTAAGGTTCCTGGCAATGCTGACTCACTGACAGTTACCGTATGCTGCTTACCGTTATCTTCTACTGTTAACTTATACTGAAAGCGATCGCTCTGGGGATTTGGCGAGGTAATTAGTTCAGGTAGCCTAAATAAATCTGCAACCTCCACCAGTCGGGGAAGTGTGGCAGCTTCATCTGGCGGGAGAGTGTCTGTATCAACGGTTGTTTTCTTTGTAATCCCAGCAAAACCGCCTGTGCGTTCAAAGGATATCCGCATTTTTTGCTCTCCGTTGTGTTATTTAGTTGGGATAAATAGTTAAACAGCAAGATTGTATTTCTTGGTTCCCAGTTTAGCAACAACAAACAACACATTTATCATTCCTGAGTGTTGAGTGAGGCGTTGGCAGGTATAACTCCTGTAGACGCGATGAATCGCGTCTCTACAAAAAGTAAAGACGCGATTCATCGCATCTCTCTAAATAACTCCTACCTTTTGCCAAGCGTTCTGCACAGCTTTTTGCTCATCACTGTTATTACCGTAAAGTTCGCCAGCTACTTGAATGGTGACGCTAGCAGCTTTTTTAAAGTCTGCTTTGGCTTTCAAGCGATCGCGCAATGTAATATACCAGATTTTACCAGTTTTTTCCCAGGCATAGCCACCAATTTCAACAGCCGCTAGATAAAAGGCATGGTTAGGAATTCCTGAGTTAATATGCACCCCACCGTTATCATCAGTACCAGTATATTGATCTTTCACATGGGCTGGTTGAGGATCTTTTCCCAATACTGGATCGTCATAAGCTGTTCCTGGTGCTTTCATAGAGCGGAGGGCAGTACCTTTGACAGTTGGTACCAAAAGACCTTGCCCAATCAGCCAATCTGCCTCTTGTGCGGTCTGATTTTTGGTCTTCTGTTTCACCAGGGAACCGAAAACATCAGAAAACGATTCATTTAGTGCCCCTGGTTCGCCATAGTACTGTAAACCCGCTTCATACTGGGTTATACCATGAGTTAGTTCATGTCCAATCACATCAATTGATGTCGTGAAGCGTTGAAACAGTTCTCCATCGCCATCACCATAAACCATTTGGTCGCCGTTCCAAAAGGCATTGTCATATTTAACGCCATAATGCACGGTTGAATCTAAACGTAGTCCTTTGTCGTCAACGGAATTGCGATCGAATATTTCATGAAACAAGTCATAAGTAGCACCAGCAGCATCGTAGGCTTCATTCACTGCTGCATCACTGCTTGGAGGATCTCCCTCACCCCGCACTAGTGTACCAGGGAGTTGCTGTCCATATTTTGCATCGTAAATGGTGCGACGTTTTTCACCCGGAGAAGGTGCAAATGAGATATTACCTACGACATTTCTCCGTCCCAGAAATTGCGCCGAAATATTTAATGTATGAAAAGCCCAAGTACGTTGCTGGGGATTGCCATTCAGCACGACATTTTTAAGCATGTGGGGCGGGACAATACAACAAATCGGGCATCTAGAGTCAAGTGGATGCTCATACTCGAACCCGGCTGATTTCTTTTTATTTCGAGCCATCCAAAATATTCTCCTTTTGAAACTAAGTGATTCTTACAGTGGCTTTTACTCCACTGGAGAAAGAAGCAGAAAAACGAATTTAAATCGCGTGTTTCTGTTATCTTTTCTGAAGAAAATTTTCTCCTCTGTATTTTCGGATAGGTGTGTGAAGGATGGATAGTACCCTCACGGAGTACTTTTGATGTGGAAATATTGCTTTAAACAACAGAAGGACAGCTTAGATACCGCAAGTTTCAGCGAAAATCCTTGGTTGAGTTAGCAAAACCTCCTTCACAAACCTAACGCGCTTATATATTAGTTCTTATCAAGGGAAATAATGTTATTTATTGCTGTTTTGTTACCATAATCGCTGCTTATCCTATAAATACCCATTGTGGACAGGTAATATCGTGTCTGGTTACAAAAGTATGGCATTGCATAAATACGGGATGATTTTCTGGTTGAAACCATTGAAAATTCGTTCTAGATTGAGCGAAATCATCCCATGATTCAGCAACGCCAAAATTATTATTAAAACCGCAGGGGTGCAGAGATAGGGTTATTTCGTTCTAGACCTAAACCGTCCAGAACTAAAGTTATAGGCTAAATTTTAGCTTTGCCGCACCAGTAAGGTGTGTTAGCGATAGCCTTGGCACACCAAACCCTCGATAATGGTGCGTTACGAACTCCGTTCTAACACAGTCTACAATCCAGACATCTAAATATTTTCAGAATTTCCTTCGAGGTAGTATTAGTAGTTAGTCACTACCGGATTTTTTTACGGCGACACAGTAATAGTGGGTTGCACAAATCGCTTAATTTCACCACAGGCAATATAAGACTTTCCATCAGGTGCTGTTTTGACTTCATCAACGACATAAAGCATTCCTTCTTCACGAACCGATCGCGGAAAACGCATATTCCAATCTGGTTCATATCCGTCGGAAACTACCCTAGCGCGTAATTTGCTACCATCTTTGACACACTGAACAAGAATAGCATCATTTACAGTGTCAGTTGTGGGAAGGTCGGCGGCACTAGCAGGGCCTTTAGAGGCTTTGCCTGTGTACGCTACATTTGATTGTCTAGGAGCAGTGAAGATATCTGTTGCGCCGGGTTGAGCAAAACGAGTAATATTGCCACGTACACGATAGAAAGTGCCTTCGCTTGAGAGTTCCAGTTCTTCAACAACGTACCTTGCTCCCTCAGCCCGAATGCTCCGGGGAAACTGGACATTCTTGGTTGAATCGTAGCCCTCGGATATGACTTTGACCCGTAGTTTGCCCCCTTCACGAACGCAATGCAGTTCAACACCTGAACCAACTTCATTGACAACAGGCATTGCGTATACTTCATCACCAGCAGTCACACCTCGTCCCACAAGGTCGTTGCGATTGCGGTTCATCGTCTGGTAAGACTGATCTCGCAGTTCTTTACGTCCAGCATTACCGAGAGCTTTTTGGGCGATTCGACCTGCGAAATACTCAAGCTGATCGATCTCTTCAGCAATTTCAAAATTCTCGTTCAGCCCTTTATCCCGCAAATCTTTCACGACGGTGCGGAGAATTTCTTCCGCTTGTTGGTGTTTGCCATGTTCAGCTAAATCGAGGGCAGTCTCTTTAGCTTTAGCGATGGTGAGGCGACTTAGTTCCAGAATGATATTGCTTGTAGAGGCAAAAGCTGCTTCCTCAACGGTGCCAACTTTGGCGATGACATCTGCTGTGCCTGACACGCTTTGAATGAGGTCATTTTGGACAACATCGGCGCTGTAATGCAGTTTCATCACAGGTAACTCACCAACTTGAGCGCTTGATATCGCCAAACTTAAGCCGAGAAGTTTATCTTCACCCTCGTAAAGCTCTCCCAAGGTAATGACAGCTTGACCAGCATCATTCTGGCTAACTTTAGCAAGACTTAAGGTATCAGAAAGGCTGACACCATCAGCCAACTCAAGTGTCACCTTGAGGTTTTGTCCCACAACTGCTCTCAGACTGTCTAGCTCAATACTAAAAACTTCAGTTGCTTCATCAATGCTTTGAATAAAGTAAAAGTTGCCTGTGGCTGCCCTTGCCATACCAATTAGCAAATCTTCATTAAAACCTTGAGCAAAACCTAATGTAGTTGTGGTAATGCCTTCCTCAGCTTTTTGTGCTGATGTCGCCGTTAGTACTTTGGGGTCTTGAATGCCCATGTTGGCGTGACCATCGGTAAGCAGAAGAACACGATTTATTTTTTGCGGATCGAGTCGCGTTTTGACGTGTTCGCAGCCTTTGAGCCATCCCCCCGATAAGTTGGTAATACCGCCTGCTCTCACTTTGCGGATAGAATTTTTCAGTGTGGCTTTGTTAGTCACAGCTTGGGGTGGCACAACACTGTCTATTTCATCGTCATAAACAACTACTGAGAGAATGTCATCTGGCTCAAGTCGATCTACTACAGACTCGGCAGCTTTGAGTGCATGATGTAAGGGAGCGCCTGCCATAGAGCCGGAACGGTCAATTACAAGAGAAAGGTTAAGGTTACGTCGGGGAGATTCAGCTATGTCAGCACGAAAACGTAGCAGAATATTAGTCTTTAATGAAGATCCTGCGGGAAGAATAGACTGGTCAAATTCGTAACTTGTCTTAATCATTTTTTATATCCCTTAAAATTGTCTGTTATGAGCTACAAACCCGATGATGCTGGGATAGCAAGTACTTTATTTAGTTTACCCAGAAATCATTTGATTCAGTGTAAAAAAGTGATTTAATGTAAGATTTTATAGTTTTGGCATCTCATTAGTATCGGCAAAGCCCGTCTTTTCGAGAAAAGTTTGCTATCTACTAACTTTTCCCAACTACTGAAAGGCGATCGCACTGGTCACAATTGCGGGAAACTAAAAGCAGATCAATTAGGAAAGGAGAACCTAATGAGTTGGACTAAAGTTCTTGCAGTTGAAGCACTTTCCCCTGGTGCGCGAGAAGTAGTGAAAGTTGGCAACCGGAAAATTCTGCTTTTGAATCACGAAAATCAGCTTTATGCTGTAGATAATACCTGTCCTCACTTAAAATTACCGCTCAAAAGTGGCAAAATCAAAGATGGGGCAATTGTTTGTTCCTTCCATCACAGCGCTTTTGACCTGCGGACTGGTGAAGTACAAGACTGGTGTTCTTGGCCACCTGGTGTAGGGAAAGTACTCTCGTTGGTTTCACAACCAAAGGCGCTACCAGTGTTTCCTCTTCGTGTGGAAGAAGGCAGTATCTGGGTTGATGTCCAAGAGGAATAGCACCCTCTTTGAATTTACTGCTATTGGGCAAATATCTAAAGTTACACTTTTGCCAACATTTTGCCTATAGCGTGCGATCGCTTGTATGCAATAACGGAGGCTTAACAAAAAACTAACCTCCGCTTTCGTAGCTTGCTCTAATCCTTATTTTATCAATATAGCCCAGGATAAGAGCATCTCAATTAGGCTATAATCAGCCTTTTAATAGTTAAGCAATATAAAACCCCAGCTAATGAGTTTAGCTGGGGTTTTTTCACAATTCACCTAATATATAACTATTGCATCAGAGAAGAGAAAATTTTCTCAAGCAGTTTGAACGCCTTGCTGTGATGTAATGTTGGGTTGTCCATTACCATTCCCAGCTTCTATAGAAGCTGTAGCACTTTGAGATTGGCCTAAATTCACCTTGAATACCTTACTCTGCTCTTGCTCCAGTTTGGGTAAAGTCAAAATTAAAATCCCATCTTTCAGGTCTGCTTTAACTTGGTGATTCTGAACTTTGGTTGGCAGAGGAACTACTCTATTAAACTTGCCATACCGGAATTCCGAATGAACTCTGGCGTTAGATTGGGAATGTTTTTCGTAACGATGTTCACCAGTAATGGAAACTGCATCTTGAGTAACTTGAACATCCAGGTCTTTACCCTCAATGCCTGGAATTTCAACTCTTAATCGCAACTCGGAACCATTTTCATATAATTCAACAGCAGGAACCCATGCTGTTCTTGATGGCGGAGAAACATCAGAATTGCTCTGCTCGGCTACTGTCATATCGGAGAAAAGTTGATCCATTTGACGACGCAGAATCTCCATTTCACGGAATGGTTCCCAACGAATGAGTGCCATAATCTAATCTCTCCTTAACTTTTTAATTCACTTGTGAGTAATCAAACAAAGTTTTAGAGGTATTTAGAGGTTTCAGATGAAATAATTATCGAACCTCTTTTTTTTTGAGAGAAGCTTAATTTGCTTTGTTTCTCCTCTCTACTAAGTAGTTTAATAAAATCAAAATCTAAAAAAAGTTGGGTAAACCGTACAGGGATAAGTTGGATTTACCGTATAAAAATGTGGGGGTATTGCGTCCAAGCTTGGTCAACTTGAGTTCGACGAAGTAAAAAGGCAGTAGTGTCAATGAACAAATAGGGAGATATTCAAGTGGAGTCTGAATCTCCAACATTCTCCTGCTCTCTTGCCTCTTGTTCAAGAGATTCCCACTCCCATTTGCATCCATACTAGGTTTTCAATAAGCCTAGACCTTGCTCTGTCCGTGCTAAATGTCACATCATTGCTCATCCCAACAGTATAATCTAGTAAGTAGGCAGGAATGTTTTGAGACATTACCTTGTTAAGAGTTTTTTGCTCACAGCATTTCCAGCCAGAGGCTCTTAACAAGGCTTAGAAAGGGTTTTGGCTGAAATTGACACTTAATGAGCATTACTGTGTTCCCACAACAGATGTGGTTCAATTAAATGAAAACTGCTTTAAATACACCCAATATTATGAGATTAGTCTCCTTGTTCCGTTTCCTTCTTGTCCCCAATCTTCTTTTACCCCCCGCTGAAGTATGTGGTAAGGGATGATGATTTTCTTTACAATCTTGTAAAATAGTTTGATTTTTTGATTTAATATTCTGTTTTATTCAACAATTTATTCACGATATGGATGCTCAAAAAATAAAAATTTTATTAGTTGATGATAACTTAGAGAATTTACATTTTTTATCAGACATCCTTCAAGGTCAAGATTATGAGGTGCAAAGTGCCATCTCTGGACAATTGGCAATCAATATAGCGCTTACTTCCTCACCCGATTTGTTTTTGCTAAACGTTTCCATGTCAGAGATGGATGGTTATGAAATTTGTCGATACTTGAAAAGCCAGGATATTCCGATAATTATTTTCGGTGTTCTAAATGAATTATCTGAAGAACTTAAACTTTTTGATTTATGCGATGTTGACTATATTACTCAACCATTCAAAACTCAAGAAGTTTTATTACGTATTCAAAATCAATTGACTCTCAAAAGGCTGAAAAAACAGTTAAAAGAACAAAACGTCAGACTGCAACAGGAGATTCAAGAACGTCAACGGATTGCTGTCGAGTTAAATATTCGCAATAAACAAATAGAAGAAATTTTCAAAAAAATTCCCGTTAACCTAGGGAAAGCCTTTTGTAAGGAAGTTTACCAAAGCGAACACGTTTTAGTCGAAGCCGCCCTGAAGAAGAGTGAAAATCAGTATCGTCACCTAGTGGAGACATCCCAGGATATGATCTGGTCGGTGGATATTGATGGACTAATTACCTTTGTTAACCCAGCAGTTAAGCAGATTTATGGCTACGAACCCCAGGAAATGATTGGGCGGCCCTGGACTGATTTTATCTCACCGAAACAAGTTGCTAAAGATAAAGTAGCCTTTGAGCATGTTTTACATGGAAAGTCGCTCTTTCAGTATGAAACTACCTGTGTAGCTAAAGATGGTAGTTTGCTTTATTTAATGTTTAATGCGATCGCATTACGCAATGAAAATGGTTTAGTCATAGGCATGACAGGCACTGCTAGTAATATTACTCAGCGCCGAGGTGTAGAAAAATTACTCCAAGAAAGCGCGATTAAGCTCCGCAATCATAACCTAGTGCTAACCCAACTGGCACAAAATCAGACGCTTTATCAGGGAGACTTGAAAGCAGCTTTAAGTAAAATTACAGAAACAGCCGTCAAAAATATTGGAATGGAACGAGCCAGTGTCTGGTTATATGACGAAACAGGCACGAAAATCCAGTGTTTTGACTTATTTGAGGGCAGTTGCAATCAACATAGTGAAGGATTTTTCTTATCAGCAGCCGACTACCCAGCTTATTTTGCGGCTTTGCAACAAGATCAACCAATCGCCACAGATGATATCTATAACGATCCCAGAACTAGAGAATTTTTTGCCTGTTACTCAAGATTAAACGTTACCTCCGTACTCGATACACCTATTCGCCTAGAGGGTAAAACCGTAGGAGTTTTATCTATGGAGGCGGTGGGAGTTGCTCATCATTGGACGCTGGAAGACCAAAATTTCGCTCGTTCTTTGGGCAATTTAGCATCTCTGGTATTGGAAGCAATAGAACGTCAACGTGCAGAAGCAGCGCGACGAGCTTCTGAAGAAAAGTTAGCATCAGCTTTTCGGTCATCCCCCGATCCAATTGCCTTAATTACTATTCCCAACAAACGCTATGTTGAAGTTAACGACAGCTTTTGTCGGTTTTTTGGTTATTCTCGCTCTCAGGTTATCGATCGCACTGATGGAGAATTGAATATTTGGGCGAATCCAGAAGAATATAATTTCCTCGCTCAGATGCTGCAAAAAACCAAAGCGATCCGTAACTATGAAGTTGATGTCTGCACTTGTTCAGGAGAAATCAGGACAACCTTGTTGAGTGCGGAAATGATCGAGATTGATCGGCAATGTTACATACTGGGCACGGCAAAAGATATAACTGAACGCAAGCAGGCAGAAAATGAAAGCCGATTGCTACTGTTGACAACCCAAGCCATCACTCGTGTCAGTGATGTCAATAGCGCTTTAGCACTGGTCTTGCGCTTAATTTGTCACACTATTGGCTGGGATTTTGGGGAAGCATGGATACCTAATGAAAATGGTACTTTAGAACATAGTCTTGGCTGGTACGGTGAGGAAAGCAGTTTAGAAGAATTTTGCCGCCAAAGCCAAACTGTGAAATTTCCTCTAGGAGTGGGACTACCAGGAAGAATTTGGCAAAATCGGCAGCCAGAATGGATAGAAGATGTTTCCCAAGTTACAAAGCCAATTTTTTTGCGATCGCAACAAGCAGCCAAGGTAGGATTGAAAGCTGGTTTTGGTGTTCCCATATTGTCTGGAAAGCAAGTATTAGCTGTTTTAGTGTTTTTTAAACGTAGTTCAGTATTGGTAGATAGACGTTTGCTTTTGCTAGTCAATGCCGTTGCTGCTCAGTTAGGTGGGTTGATTGAGCGCAAAACCCTAGAACAAGAACTAGCACTCAGACAAGCCCGCCTCAATGCCTTTTTTAGCAGCGCTCCTGTCGGCATGAATATTGTAGATAACCAGCTGCGGTTTGTGCAAATCAACCAACCCCTGGCAGAAATTAATGGACTATCCCAGCAAGATCATATTGGCAAAACCATCCATGAAGTCTTCCCCCATATCGCCCCCTTGGTGGAACCAATTTATCAACAAGTTCTGTTAACTGGTCAACCCATTCTCAATCAAGAATTAAGCGCCGCATCAATTAAACAACCAGATATTATCCGCCACTTCTTAGCTTCTTATTTTCCGATTCCTGGTGAAGACGATCGCCCTTCTGGTGTGGGCACAGTTTTAGTAGAAATTAGCTATCGCAAACAGGTCGAACAAGAACTGCGTTTAGCCAACGAACGCCTACAATATCTACTCACTTCTAGCCCTGTGGTGATTTATAGCAGCAAAAAAACATCAGGCAAGTTTAACACTACTTTTATTAGTAAGAACGTTAAGGCAATGGTGGGGTATGAAGCGCAGGAATTTCTGGAAAATCCCAGTTTCTGGCTCCATCACGTCCATCCAGAAGATGTTGAACTGATCTCAGAAAAATTTTCTCAGTTGGTTGAGCAGGAGTATAGTTCTTATGAATACCGATGGTTACATGCTGACGGAACTTATCACTGGTTTTACGAAAAGATGAGGTTAATCCGCGATGAAGCTGGTAAACCTATAGAATGTGTTGGTTATTGGGCAGACATCAACGATGCTAAACTGGCGGAATTAGCTTTGCAGTCAGGTAGGCAGCAATATAAACTTTTAGCAGAAGCTTCACCAGTTTGTATATTTCATACTGATGCAGATTGCAATGTCTTATATTTTAATCAACGCTGGAGTGAGATTACTGGATGCAGTATAGAAGAGTCTCTGGGAAAAGGTTGGACAAAAGCCGTACATCCAGACGATCGCGACCAGCTATTCTTGATATGGAATCAAGCAAGAACTGCTAAAACCACGTATAAGTACGAACATCGCTTTTTGCGTAATGATAATACAGTCATCTGGGCAATTTGTCAGGCTTTGCCAGAATTTCGAGATGATGGAGAAATCAAAGGCTACATCGGTACGATTACAGATATTACCGAGAGAAAATTGGCAGAAGAAGCCCTGCGTGAGAGTGCAGAACGGGAAAGAGCGATCGCCCAAGTTATTCAAAGGATGCGCCAAACACTGGATTTAGAGACTATATTTGCGGCTACAACCCAAGAACTACGGCAAGTACTTAATTGCGATCGGGTGGTTGTCTATCGTTTCAATCCCCAATGGAATGGCGAATTTGTCTCCGAGTCTGTGGGTAATGGTTGGATTTCTTTGATAGAAGAACACAACAATGACCCTAACCTCACAGAAGGTGTCTTACAAAACGATCGTTGCCTAGCAAAAATCTTGGATAGCGTGGATAACAATCTGGAAGATCCTTATCTGCAAGCAAGCCAAGGTGCAAGTTTCCGCAGTGTCCCAGACATTTACAACGCTGAGTTTCATCCTTGTTACATCAGCCTTTTAGAACGCTTTCAAGCAAAAGCCTACATTATTGTCCCAATCTTATATGGTACTCAGCTTTGGGGATTACTAGCGAGTTATCAAAATTCTGCTCCCCGGCAATGGAAACCAGGAGAAATCAACATTGTAGTTCAAATTGGCAATCAGTTGGGTGTTGCTCTCCAACAAGCACAATTGCTGGCCCAAACTCAAAGGCAGTCACAAGCATTGCAAGAAGGTGCGATCGCTGCTGATGCTGCCAACCGCGCCAAAAGCGAATTCCTTGCCAACATGAGCCACGAACTACGTACCCCACTCAACGCCATCCTTGGTTTTACCCAAGTCATGAGCCACGATCGGGCTTTATCTGCTGAACATCAGCAAAATCTAGCAATCATCAATCGGGCTGGCGAACATCTCCTCAACTTAATCAACGACATTCTGGAAATGTCTAAAATTGAAGCCGGCAGAATAACATTAAACCTCAACAGCTTTGACTTAATTCGCCTCTTAGAAAACCTCGAAGAGATGTTACGCTTCCGCGCCACCTCCAAAGGATTAGAACTAGTATTTGAATATACATCTCACCTTCCTCAGTATATCCAAGTTGACGAAAGCAAACTGCGTCAAGTCTTGCTTAACCTCTTGGGAAATGCAATCAAGTTTACCGATACAGGCAGAGTAATATTACGGGTGGGGGTAGGGAGTAGGGGAGCAGAGGAGCAGAGAGGCGAGAGAAAAGAGGAAAGAGGTAATTCTTCATTATCCCCCTTGCTCCCTGCTCCCTTCCCCTCTGCCTCTTGTGCCCAATCCCTAATCTTCGAGGTTATAGACACCGCCTGCGGTATTGCCCCACAAGAAATCGACTTGTTGTTTGAAGCTTTTGGGCAAACTGAAACTGGCAGGAAATCGCAACAGGGAACAGGATTAGGTTTAGCAATTAGCCGCAAATACGTGCAACTAATGGGGGGAGATATTAGCGTCACCAGCATTATTGGCGAGGGAAGTAAATTTGCTTTTGATATTCAAATTAGTCTAGCCGCAGCCAGCGAAATCCAGATCGAGCACATTAGACGACAAGTTCTGAGTTTAGCGCCTGCTCAAAAGGAATACCGCATTTTGGTGGTTGATGACTCCATAGACAGCCGTTTAGTGCTAGTGAAAATTCTGACATCTATCGGCTTTGTAGTCCAGGAAGCGGCAAATGGGACCGAAGCGATCGCACTTTGGCAGGAATGGCAACCACAGCTGATTTTAATGGATATGCGGATGCCGATTATGGACGGCTACGAAGCCACACAAATTATTAAAGCGAGAGTTGAAACCTCAATTCCAAATTGTCAGACTATTATTATTGCCTTAACGGCTAATGCCTTTGAGGAGCAGCGAGAGGCAATGATTAAAGCAGGTTGTGATGATTATATTAACAAGCCTTTCCGCGAGGAACAATTATTAGAAAAGTTGAGCGAATATTTAGGAGTTGAATATATTTATCAAGAAGATAAATATCAGATAAGAAACTCAAAACAACGACTAACAGAATCAATCTTAAATCTTGCAGATTTAGTGCCTATGTTGTCTGAAATGTCCCCTGAATGGGTGAACCAGTTGTATACTGCCGCAGCCCAATGTAGCGATGACTTAATTTTAGAGTTGATTGAGCAAATCCCTTCAGAAAATGTGGCACTGCAAAATTTTATCAATAATTTAGCTCATGAATTTCAATTTGAGAAAATTATGGAATTGACTAGTATTGCCGGATTATTATCCAATTAATCAGAATTGGAGATTGCTGAAGCAATACGGTTTAAAGGTTGTTTGAAAAGTTTTTTACTGGGACTTTCGGTACTTTTAGATCCCCCCTACAGCCTTAAACCTGGATTTCTCACCATATCTCTCAAAGCCTTAGCTTGTGCAGGGGAGCAGGGGAGAGTTCTTGTACAAGTTCTTTCTCCTCTGCCCCTCAAGCTTGTGATAAATGCGGGTTAAAAAGGGGGGGGAAATGAAGTCAAAATACCCCTTTTCAAGAAAGATTTTTATCACTAAATGGCAACTCTGCATTAATCGCCTCAATTTCCTGCTGTTCGAGTTGATTCACTTCCTTAATATAGGGACGGATAATTTGTCCTAGACGATTGTTGTAAAAGCGGTGCAAACTGTGATTGGGCATAGCGGGGAAACCGCGCCGTTTTTTGTGGCGGCCACCCGCACCAGGATCAAAACTTTGGATATTGTTAGCGATCGCCCACTCAATGGGCGCATAATAGCAAGCATCAAAATGTAAACAATCTATCTCTTGGAAACTCCCCCAATAGCGTCCATAGAGTTTGTCACCTTTAAACAAACAAAAGGACATTCCTAGAGGATGAGAGTTATCTTCCTCGCTATATGCAGCGACAAACAAGACTCGATGGCGATAATCATTGTGTAGCTGCTCAAAAAATCGCTGTGTGAGATACTTGCTACCCCACCAGCCAAACTTATCACAGGTGTCAGCATAAAACTGGTACATCGAAGGAAATAAAGAGTAAGGAATTTCATCACCAGTCAGCGCTTGCAATCGTAAACCTGCTTTCTCCACAGCTTTGCGTTCCCGCTTGATATTACGGCGCTGATTGGCGTTGAAAACTTTCAAGTAGTCATCAAAAGTTTTAAACCCAGCATTTTCCCAAACGTAACTGTGGTGCAGCCAAGTTGTAAAGCCATGCCGTTCCAGCATCGGCCGCCATTGAGGATCGACGTAGAGAAAATGACACCCAGAAATCCGATTTTTAGAGCAAAAAGTGTCAATTTCATGCACCATTATCGCTACGATCTCATCCTCATCTTCTCCTGGGGCAATTAAAAATCGATAACCTTCAGCCGGGGTAAATGGTGTCATTCCCAGCAATTTTGGGTAATATTGAACTCCAATGCGATCGGCTAATTCTGCCCATTGGTGGTCAAAAACAAATTCACCAGAACTATGTCCTTTTAGATAAAGTGGCGCAGCCGCAATCAGTGTTCTATCACGCCACAATGTCAAGTGATTTGGCAACCAACCAGTTTTAGCCGTAGCACTCTGAGAGGTTTCGATATTGTTTAGCCACTCCCATTCTAAAAATGGCGTTTTGAGTGGCATTGCCAAAGCATTCCAGGCATTTTGGGGTACTTCAGCAATTTTGTTCGTCCAAACGACAGAATAGCGAGGCTTAAGTTGTTCCACTATTAGGGGGACTGGGGATTGGGG
>NZ_NOLI01000139.1:0-20499 GCF_002245975.1 Nostoc sp. 'Peltigera membranacea cyanobiont' 213
TGCCTCCCCTGCTCCCTCATCCCCCTCATCCCCTCATCTCTCCATTTCCCTTGGGAGTAGTCACTACATCGGGTAAAGGGCGTTTGAGTAAGTAAAGCCAAGCTAATCCAACTAATCCTAATAAAATTCCTAAACTACTTACTACTTGTGCCATCCGTAATGGCCCCAGCATCAAGCTATCAGTGCGGAAACCTTCAATCCACAAGCGTCCTAAGCTGTAGGCTGGCCAGTAAACTAAAAACAGCGTGCCTACCTTCAAACGCGGCTTACCGGATAAAGACCGAAAAAACAACGTTATTAGTAGCGCAAACACCATTAAATCCCACAGAGATTCATAGAGGAAGGTGGGATGGAAGTAATCGAAACTAGCATAAGCTAGAGGACGATGGTCTGGTGGAATATACAGCTTCCAGGGTAAATCAGTAGGATCGCCGAAAGCTTCAGAATTAAAGAAATTGCCCCAACGTCCGATCGCTTGCCCTAAAATCAGCGAAGGCGCTACTAAATCTGCTAGTTGCCAGAAAGAAACCTGCTTGATTTTGGCAAAGATTAACGCAGCTATAACCCCACCAATAATTGCTCCGTGAATGGCAATACCTCCTTCCCAGATAGCAAAGATTTTTCCCGGAGTTGGGGCATATTTAGACCATTCAAATAGAACGTAATATAGCCGTGCGCCGGGAATTGCCCCAATCAATAACCAAAAAAACAAATCGCCTAGCAACTCAGGATTGACGTTACGGCGCTTTGCCAACTCCTGGGAAAGAATTACGCCAATTAACACTGCCGTGGCAATCAATAAGCCATACCATCGGATACTTAGTGGCCCTAATTTCACCAGAATGGGCCCTGGAGAAGTAAATTGAAACGCCAAGAGCAAGGTGGAAAAATCCAGTGCCATGAGAAATTACCTAGAAAAGTTCGTTAACTACCCGCGCACTTTGCTAAGTACGGAGTTTCTTGGATCTCGAATACTAGAATTACACTTAAAATCCAGCATCCATATTTAGGAGTCTAATTCCTAACGCCTAGTTGAGCATAACTTGTGTCACTAAAACAATTGAGTTTACCATTCTTGCTCAGAGCGCAAGATGGTAAATTTGAGTAAGTTACACAAAAGAGTTTCGATATAATCACCTAAACAACTTTGATATATCTAAAATTGTGATTGCTATTTATCCTGGTAGCTTCGACCCCATCACCTTGGGACACCTTGACCTCATTGGGCGCGGTAGTCGCCTGTTTGAGCGGGTAATTGTCGCTGTACTGCGGAACCCGAACAAAACACCACTTTTTAGCGTACAACAACGGCTAGAGCAGATCCGTCTTTCTACACAACATCTACCTAATGTAGAAGTAGACAGCTTTGATGGTCTTACCGTCAACTATGCCCAAATACAAAAAGCACAAGTTTTGCTTCGGGGTTTACGGGCTGTGTCAGATTTTGAAGTGGAACTGCAAATGGCTCATACCAATAAAACTCTTTCTACCCAAATAGAAACAGTTTTTTTAGCAACCTCAAATGAGTATAGTTTTTTAAGTAGTAGTGTGGTGAGAGAGATTGCAAGGTTTGGCGGCTCTATCGATCATCTCGTTCCCCCACACATTGCCCTAGATATATACCAATGTTACAATCACAACTCTCCAATGTTGAACCCAATCTCAACGGAAGCAATCCCCCCCCTGAAGAATATCTCGGTGGAGAGGGAAGCGTAGATATTCAGCAGGAACTCAACCGCCTAGAGGAAATAGTTCTCTCTAGTCTCAGGATTCCGCTGACGGGACGCACTCTTATAGATGAAGAAAAGCTGCTGGAACAGCTTGATTACATCCGGTTGGCTTTACCATCACTTTTTCAAGAAGCAGCAACCATCCTTGAGCAAAAGGATGAAATTCTGCTAGAAGCGGAAGAGTATGGACAGCAGGTTGTTGAGGCCGCGCAAGCAAAAAGAGCGCAAATTTTAGCTGAAAGCGATATTATTCAACAGGCAGAACAAGAAGCCGAACAACTGCGACGACAAGTTCAACAAGAGTGCGAGGGAATAATGCAAGAAACCCTCGCGGAGATTGAGCGCAAGCGGTATGCTTGTCAGCAAGAGTTAGAGCAAATGAGGCAAACTGCGATCGCTCAGGCTCAAGACATTGAAGATGGTGCTGATGCTTATGCTGATGGCATTTTGGGCAATATCGAGCAGGATCTCAAAGATATGTTGCGAATTGTCACGAACGGACGGCAACAATTGCAAATTGATAATCTTACACAGCGCAATTCACCTCCTAACAAAAAGAAATAGAGGTTCTAATAAGAGATGAGGAAAAATTATAAGTTGGGTTTCGCGATTGCTTAACCCAACAATTTTTATTAAACAAAACTTTTTGGGAAGCTACCTGGTAATAGATTTAATATTTTGGCTTGTAATTAAGCAGGATTTTTTAGAAATGCTTACTTTCGCTCAAGTTAACTTTGGAGTAAATTCAGGTAGTCTACTGGGAATTATTTATTTGCTCTGGGCAATTATTTACTTGATTTTAACAGTAGCTTGGTTATCCCAACGTGGAACTAGGCTTAGAGGTTGGGCTTTAGCCCTTTACATTATCCAACTTATATTTACGCCAATTATAATGTTGTTAATTGGAACAATCTTGTTTTTTCAAGGTTGGCGCTTAGATCCAATTCTTCAATTTGGGCAATTTTTATCGTTGCTATTAATTCTTTACCTGAGTATCAAAGATATTGTAATTAATGCAGTTTACAGAGATAGATGATTTGATAATTTGCTGTAGAGACGTGAAATTTCACGTCTCTAACCAAAATTGGGTGTTGTTATAGAAGACAACTACAAAGTATATGTAAAATCTTCCACTAATATACCAGGAACTAAACTACCTCCTAGTTGGCGACTTTCATAAGTACCTACTTCAGGTATGAATTCTTGAAAATCGGTCAAATCTACTAGGTTTTCTCCCCAAAAACGATAAAGACTTTCATCAAAACGTAAGTTTTCAATGGGAGCAATAATTTCTCCGTTTTCTACCCAAAAGCAAGCATAGCGGGTCATACCTGTAATTCTACCAGTTTGGCGATCGCTCCAATTCAAGTAATGCAAATTTGATAGATACAATCCTGTATCCAATTTCGGAAGAATCTGCTCAAATCCTAAATTTCCTGGACTAATTTCTGGCGCACGTAGAGTCTCTGAACTATTAGCGCCATTGGCAGTTTTCTGATATTCCTTAGCAGTGCGAGAATTCACTAGAGTATTTACCAAACGTCCTTTTTCTATTACAGGTAACTCTGGTGCTGCCATTTCTCCCAATTCATTAAATCGCGGTACTAATCCGCGCTGAAAGTTTTCTTTCAAAGTAAATGCTATCGAAAGTTGTTTTTCTTGACGCGATAAAGCAGCTAAAGCACTATTTCCTTGTTGGATATCAGCTTCGCTTACTGCTCCCCAAGAAAGCATCAGCAATAAATCTGCAACAGCAGCAGGTGCAAAATAAGTTTTGTATTGTCCCCGTGGTAATTCTTTAACTGGTCGAGCAAGCAATTCGAGTTGCTTTTTGGCTTCGCTAATTTTGGCTATATAAGCAGATTCATCCCAATCACTTCCTGCAAATGTGCCCTTAACTGCTTGTCCCAAGGGAGAAAATAGAGAATAATCTAAGGTAAAAGAATCAGTAGCAAACCAGTGTTTTTGACCACTGGAATCACCATAGCCTTTAATTACTATTCCTCCAGCGTATATACCAGTAAAATCTAATTTAGATACTTGTTCTAATACACTTGTTACTACTGCTTCTTCTGGCAATAAATGTCCAGAATGTACTTCCCGACTGGTATTAGTTCCTGATGGTAAAACTAGATATGGATCTATAGGTAGTAAAATCAGTTCATCGCGTAGTTCCTGCAAAGCCGAATATGCTAATTGCCAGTCTATTTCCCAATTTCCAGTAAAGGGAAACTGCCGAATACTGCTGTGCCGTTCTGCCATCAGAGTCAGTTCGATCCAGCCATCAGCAACACAACCAGTTTGTCGCACTTTCGCATGGTTGAAACGAGTAAATTGACTTCTTTCGCTACTAAGTCTCACAGTGAATTGTTCATTTTCTGCTTTTTTTATAAGCAGAGTTTCAATCAGTCGATTAAAGCTGACTTCTAACGCAGATAATTCCTCAATTTTCATGGATATTAAATATTAATAGGGAATAATGAGGGGAAAAATTCAGTAGTTAGGAGTTATTTTTTAATTAAAAGTATTTTAATTTCCAATTCTTAACTACTAGCTACTGAATTTGCACTTTTTCAACTTAGTTAGTAATTACCAATTCCTAATTATTCGGCGAATTATAATCCCCCGCTATAACTAGACAGACGCATTTTGTTTTTGAGCTAAATCCCTTTGCAAAACGCGCAATTACGAATTACGTTAGCGTAGCGGGGCGTTAGCCCATTACGAATTATTTAACTTCCTCCACCAAAAACTTCGACATTAGCAAATACACAAACAGGTGAACCGTGTCCTACCCAAATAGCCTGATTTGGTTCTCCTTTGCCACAATAAGGAGTACCATACATTTGCCAGCTTTCAGCATTTCCTACTTGGATTAAGCTATGCCAAAATTCTGGTGTTGTGGCGCGATAGTTGGGATTGCGGAGGGTTTTAGTGAGTTTACCATTTTCAATTAATTTAGCGTACTCACAACCAAATTGGAATTTGTAGCGGCGATCGTCAATTGACCAAGATCGGTTAGATTCCATGTAAACGCCGTATTCTATACCGCCAATAATGTCTTCAAAGCTTGCATTTAGAGGCTCTAAATTCAAGTTGCCCATGCGATCGATCGCTGGTCGATTCCATGAGGAAGCACGGGCACAGGCTACTCCTGCTACTCCTGCTCTAGCTTGACTCTCTAGACTACCTAAACCACGTTGGAGTACTCCTTCTTTAACCAAATACTCGCGCGTTGCTACTGCACCCGTATCATCAAAGCCATAGCTAGCAAATTCACCAGCCACGGTAGGATCAAAGGTAATGTTCATCAGTGGCGAACCATAAGCTAGGTTGCCGAAATCACTTTTATTAACGAAGCTACCACCAGCATAGTTCCGCTCATCTCCCAAAATTCGGTCAATTTCTAGGGGATGCCCGACACTTTCATGGATTTGCAGCATCATTTGATCTGGGGCTAAAACTAAATTGGTACGGGTGGTTGGGCATTCTTCTGCTGTCAAGAGTTCTACTGCTTGTTCGCCAATTTGCTGCACCCGATGCCATAAGTTTTCTTGTTTTAATAGTTCTAGTCCACCTTGGTAACAGTTAGCTTGGGAACCATTATTGCTGCGCTGCTGTATAATCACGCCATCTTGGGCGGTGGCTCCGTAATGAGTAGCTATAGATAGAGTTTTTTGATAAACTTCTGAGCCGTTGCTGCTAATAAACCAGGACTCCCTGTGAATGGTGCTAGCACTGGCTATGGTTTGTACAATCTTCTCGTCAACTTTTAGGGTTTGGCAAATACGAACCAGTAAATCGTTGATTTCTCCTGGACTTAAAGCATCTAATGGTTCAAGAAATGGAGATTTATATTCACCAACGACTTTAGGGCGTTCACTTTCACGAAAGGGATGTATCCACCATTCACTGGCTGCTAGTGCTTGTTTATAGGCTGTTTCGGCAGCAGCTTGTAGGGAAGACAGTTCCAGAGAGTTGGTTGCTGCATAACCCAGACAGCCGTTGACTAAAACTTCCAGCATGGCTCCTACAGTGAAGGATTTGCCATTTACCTGGGGTAAGCCATCACGAACTGCGCGGGTTGTAGAAGTCTCCTTTACGGCTCTGATACCGATCCAATCAGCAGGAATGTCGAAACTAGCGATCGCTTTTTTAAGTTCAGACCACATAATTTAAGGGATTGGGTAATGGGGAATGGGGAATGGGGAATGGGGATTGGAAAACTCTTCTCTAGTCCCCAGTCCCCAGTCCCTTCTAATTCCGGTGCCAGCGTGTACCATCACGGCTATCAATTAGCGTAATACCTTCTGCTTGGAGTTCGTCACGAATGCGATCGCTTTCGGCAAAATTTTTGCCTTGACGCGCTTCTTGTCTTTGCTGAATTTTCGCTTCAATTTCCGCATCGCTTAAACCATTATTTTTGTCAGGTTCCGCTTCTATCTCAGCTTCTAAACCCAAAACTCCAGCCAATGTGACAAGAGTTTGCCATTGATGCTTTAACTTATCTGGCGATGTTTCAGTTTTCCCTTCATGTACGAGAATATGCCCCTGACGACGCAGTTCTTTGGCTAATTCAAAAAGTACTGTTAACCCACCAGGAAAATTAAAGTCGTTATTCACAGTTTCTTGGAAACGTTCAAAATAGGGATTGGGGACTGGGTATTGGGGACTGGGTATTGGGATATTCCCAGTCTCTAAATCCCAGCCTAGTTTTTCGCCGTATTGGTAGCCGAAGAGTAAACCTTCTTTTATGGTGTGCCAACCGTTGGTTGCTGCGGCGATCGCTTCGTCGGTAAAATCTATGGGTGTCCGATATTGAGCAGTCAGTACGAACAACCGCACTGCCATCGGGTCAACTCCTCGATCCAGCAATTCTCGAATAGTGATAAAGTTGCCCAAAGATTTGGACATTTTTTCACCATCTACCTTCACCATGCCGTTATGTAACCAATAAAGCGACAGGGGTTTTCCTGTCACAGCTTCAGATTGGGCAATTTCGTTTTCGTGATGGGGAAAAATTAAGTCAGCACCACCAGCATGAATATCTATGGTATCACCCAAGCGATCGCGCACCATTGCCGAGCATTCTATATGCCACCCCGGACGGCCTGCGCCCCAAGGTGACTCCCAAGCTGGTTCTCCCGGTTTTGCTGCTTTCCACAAAGCAAAATCGAAGGGGTCTTTCTTTTTCTGGTACTCTGGATCTTCTACGTTGACGCGTTGGCGTAGCCCGCCGTAGGCATCGCTTTTCCCAGCTTGCATATCTTCTAACCTGCGTCCTGAAAGCTTGCCATACTCAGCAAACTGCCGGACTGCATAATACACATCACCCTCAGCAGGGTAGGCAAAACCTTTATTTTCCAACTCATGAATTAACCGTTGAATGCCATTCATTGTGTGGGTAGCACGCGGATATTCATCAGCTTCTTTGATTCCTAACCGCGCCATATCCTCAAAATATGCTTTGATAAAGCGATCGGCTACAGCTTCCATTGAGGAATGTTCAACACGAGCGCGATTGAGGATCTTGTCATCAATATCGGTAAAATTTTGGATATATCGGACTTCATAACCGATAAACTGGAGGTATCGGCGCACTACGTCCCAAACGATGCAAGCTCTAGCATGACCCAAATGGCAGTAGTCGTAAACCGTCACGCCACAGTAATACATCTTAACCTTGCCTGGCTCGACTGTTTCAAACGGTTCTTGACGACGGGTGAGGGTATTGTAGAGTGTTAGGGTCATAACAGAGTAATGCTGAAATAAGAAGATACGTAATAATAGGGTAAAGCAGCTGGGATGGCAGTCCAGCATCCCTATGCTAGTGTTTTATGGACTCTCTGCGCTACATTACTATTTTTTGATTATTTGATAACAGCGCTATGCAATCAGCAGTTACACCCGAATCTTCGGCAATGGATACGCCCAAACAAGGAATGCCAGTAACAATTATTACGGGTTTCCTCGGTAGTGGCAAGACGACTTTACTTAACCATATCCTCAACAACCAACAGGGTTTGAAAACCGCTGTTCTCGTGAATGAATTTGGCGAAATTGGCATCGACAACGAGCTAATTGTTTCCACTGGTGAGAACATGGTGGAGCTAAATAATGGTTGTATCTGCTGCACTATTAATAATGATTTGGTAGATGCAGTTTACAAAGTTTTAGAACGCCAAGAAAATCTAGATTATCTAGTAGTAGAAACAACTGGATTAGCAGATCCGTTACCAGTTGCTTTAACGTTTCTCGGCACAGAATTACGAGATTTAACTCGCTTAGATTCGATTATTACCGTGGTAGACGCGGCGAATTACAGCCTAGATTTATTTAATTCTGAGGCTGCATACAGCCAGATTGCTTATGGCGATGTCATTGTGCTGAACAAGGCTGATTTGGTTGATGAAGCCACTTTGAAGGAGTTAGAAGGAAAAATTAACGAAGTTAAGGAAGGAGCAAGAATTATTCGCGCCACGCGATCGCAAGTGCCACTTCCTTTAATTCTCAGTGTTGGTCTGTTTGAGTCTGATAAATATTTTGACACAGTGGTGGATAAACACGACCATCACGACCATGACCACCACGATCGTCATGATGACCATGACCACTCAACATGCGGTCACGATCATCACGACCATGACCACGATCATCATCATTCTGACCATTTAGAAAATGATGGTTTTACTTCCATCTCTTTCCAAAGTGATAAGCCTTTTTCTATTAGGAAGTTTCAGTATTTCTTAGATAACCAACTACCCTCAAATATCTTCCGAGCGAAGGGGATTATGTGGTTTGATGAAAGTCCGAAGCGTCATATTTTCCACCTTTGCGGTAAACGCTTCACCTTGGATGATGATGAATGGCAAGGTAAACTCAAAAACCAACTTGTGTTGATTGGTCAAAATTTGGATCGTGAGGCTTTGATTACTCAACTCGAAAATTGCATTTGTTTACCTTCAACCTCTCGCGGTAAAGGGTTTGGGAAATAAAAGTTAGGAGACGCGATTGATCGCGTCTCTACATGATAAAAGTAAAAATTGTGTACTTGTTCCCAGGTTCTACCTGGGAATTTTTTTTCAGTAGCTCCGATATTTGTTATAGTTATTCGCTTGCTAACTTCCATCATTATGTCCATCGAAATTGTTCAAAGTTAGTCTGATGGGTTAAGAACGACGATTATTTCTGCTAGCCTGATTCCCAGAGGTTTCCAATGGCGATCGCTAGAAGAAAAAGTACCATCCCCAGAAACTGCTTGATAATCATTGGCGAACTTTTCGTAAGCATTAGGAGCAGCATCTACTCGCAAGATGACTTTACCTTGATAGCGGGATAATTTGCTACTATCCAGCAAAATAGTGCCGCCGTAGTCCCACGCTAATCCATAGAGTTTAAAGTTACCTAACTTCTTGCGTAACTCACTTAAGGGAGTTCCAATACCAATACCTTCGCGGGTTTTCCAAGCTGAACCGAGGTTACGGACATCTAGAGGTTTAGTACGAGTATTATCACTCCAAACTACTAGCAGCGATCGCCCCTGATTTAGATTTAACTGAGTAGCTGCAAAACTACCTATTCCTTCAGCACCAGAAATAGTTTTATCAACGAGATGGGATGCACCAAACAGCTTGACTAAATCTTTCTTGGTGGTTGTTCGTGTTATCGGCCCCACTCGTTCGCCAGGAACAATCAAGGTGTCCGTTAATGTTTGCGATTTAGCAACAGTAATTGGATGATTTATTTTTTGTGGTAGTGCAAAGGCTGGATTTGCTGAATAATTTAGTAGTAGAGCTAAAGTAGCTGTAGCAATGCCTTTGATTGATGAATTCATGGGTTCTATTCTGGGTATTAGGTAGCAGCTTATGAGTAAGAAGCGTTAAAGAAACAACTCTTAGCTCTTCAATGTTAACTACTACAAATTTCCAATTACTGATTCCCGATTTGCCAATAATTTTATTTCATCACTCTAGTAGCGTTGAAAATTGCCAGTAAAGCTACTCCCACATCAGCAAAGACAGCTTCCCACATTGTCGCTATACCAAAAATACCTAATCCAATAAATACAGCTTTAATTGCTAAGGCAAAAATGATATTTTGCCAAACAATTGTACGAGTTTTTCTAGCGATTTGTATGGCTTCTGCGACTTTTGAAGGTGCATCTGTCATGATGACAATATCCGCAGTTTCAATGGCTGCATCTGAACCTAAGCCACCCATTGCCATACCAACATCGGCTCTAGCAATCACTGGCGCATCATTAATACCATCCCCAACAAAGGCAACTTTACCGTGCTTGCCGGCGGTGCTGAGTAACTTCTCAATGGCATTGACTTTTGCTTCTGGTAATAATTCGGCTTCGTAAGCATCTATGCCTAGCTGTTCAGCAATCCGGGATGCGATCGCTTGATTATCTCCTGTCAACATTACTGTTCTCTCTACACCCATTCGCTTGAGTGCTTGAATAGCCTGTCTTGCATCTTCTTTCAGTTCATCAGCAATGACAATATACCCAGCGTAAATATTATCCACTGCTAGATGAACAACTGTTCCCTCTAGCTGGCAATTATCATGAGCAATATTCTCTCTGTGGAGTAGGCGATCGCTACCTGCGATCGCTACCCTATTTTCAATCTTGGCTTTAATTCCATAGCCTGCAATCTCTTCATAATCTCTGACCTCAGAATCATCAATCTTTCCACCATAAGCCTTAAGGATAGATTGAGCGATGGGATGATTTGAATGCGATTCTACTTTGGCAGCTAATTGCAACAATTCTGGCTCATTGTAGCCATTCTTTGGTACTATTTCTACTACTTTAAATACGCCTTGAGTTAAGGTTCCAGTTTTATCAAACACAACTGTATTAACTGCATTTAGAGTATCTAAAAAAGTAGAGCCTTTAACTAAAATACCCCGTTTAGCTGCACCTCCTACACCTCCAAAGTAACCTAATGGAATACTGATAACTAGTCCACAGGGACAGGAGATAACTAGCAAAATTAGAGCGCGATAAACCCATTCTGAAGAAGTTGCACCAGAAATGAATAAAGGCGGTAATATTGCAACTGCTAGAGATGTAAAAACTACTATTGGCGTATAATATCGGGCAAATTTAGTAATAAATTTTTCTGTTTCTGCTTTTTTACTTTTGGCATTTTGCACTAAATCTACAATCTTGGCAATGGAAGAGTCATCAAAGAGTTTTGTGACTTTAATGCTGAGAACACCCATTTTATTAATCATTCCAGCCAAAACTGTCTCACCCAGCCTCACCGATCGCGGCACAGATTCTCCAGTTAATGCAGATGTATCAACTTGCGAATTTCCATCTATAATCTCACCATCTAAGGGAATCTTTTCCCCAGGTTTGACGACTATGATATCTCCAATATTTACTGTCTCTGGTGGGACTTTTTTTAGTTCTCCCTCAATTTGGATATTTGCATAGTCTGGGCGGACTTCTAATAAAGCTTTGATGGAACTACGGGAACGACTGACGGCAATATCCTGGAACAGTTCGCCAATTTTATAAAATAGCATGACTCCGACAGCTTCGGGCAATTTATGAATTGCGATCGCTCCTAGTGTCGCTACTGTCATCAAAAAGGTTTCATCAAATACTCTACCTTTGAGTATATTACGCCCAGCAGTTTTTAAAACACTCCATCCACTTAATAAATAGGCAGGGATGAAAAGTAGATATTCACCTATTGAGTAGAACGTATTGTGTAATTGATTTTCAAAAATAACACCAGGCGCATATAAACTTAAAATCGCTACTAGAGGTAATATTTCATTTTTTAGATTTAATTCTCCACTACCATCGTGATTGTGGTCATGGTCATGGTTATGATTCTCATCATGATTATGAGCATGGTTATGATTCTCGTGATGGTCGTGTTCACAGTTGGAACAACCTGAAGATTCTGAATGTACTTTTTGCTTCATATTTTGTGTTTAGGCTAGTAAGTTACTTGATAGATGAGCCTTTTTCTAAATGTAATAAAAAAAATATGTTTTTACAAGTTAAGTATTTAAGAATGAGAATCTATATCAGCTTTTGGGTTAAATATTTATGCTATATTTTGATTTAAATTAGAGCTTAAATGTTGTAAAAATAGTGATAATGGTTCTCGATTCTATAGAAGAATCTTAAGATATAACTTTTGCTCTTAGTGAGCGTTATATCGCTCTGCATCAGATTTTAAAGTGCTAGAGGACTACGAGCTTTAATCTAATTAAGCTCTTATACTGACATCAAGCAAACAATCACTATCTTAGGAATACAAGTAAGCAGGCAAGAATAAATCAAACTATAATATGGAATATAAAATTAATTAAATTGTTTCTGGTTAAGTTGCTCCAGCCCTTAACACTAACCCTTAATTATTTATACCCACTTGCTGACAGCAGATTTAAATTCGCTGAAATACACAATTTAGATATTAAAGCCAGACTTTAAGCCTAGCTTGACTGCTGAATTATGCTGTAGCAAATAATTTATGTTCAAACTGGTTAGGTATGGAACTTTCTTGAGTAACAAGTGTCAAGCTAGCTAGCTATTCTTAGGGAAAATTCACTTGAAGTTTAAAACTGAATCGAATACCCTAAACTAGTAGACAATTTTCTCAAGGAAATCTATGAACAAAAAGATTCTTCTGAATTTGCTTTCCACTTCCTCAATCTTTGTGTCGATGATGTCTACACTGGTGGCATTTCATCCTGCCCATGCTAGTGGTAGTATTACACAGCGATTGATGCACACACAAGACGGTCGTACCTGTATCACTAACCCACATGGTGGAACAGATTTTGTGTGCATTCGAGATTCAGAAAGAAAGATACCCTATACCTCATCTGCACGTTCCTCGACCATTGTCACATCAGTATCAGATAAGAATATTGCTATGTTGAACTTTACTGATGAGGAAAGTGATGCTGCAATTAAGACATTTGGCTGTGACTGTCCATTGTGCGTAAATTCTTTGCGTCAGTTGCGCGGTACTGGAAACTTGGTGTACTAAGGTTGAATAGCGCTTATAGCGATTACAACTTCTGTTAAATACATGTGATTAATTACGTATAGAAGGTATACGAAACCAAAAAAGCATTTTTAACTACGTACCACTACTATTAAATCTAAATTCATTCTTGGGACAGTTTGTAGGGGCAATTCATGAATTGCCTCTACAACATCTATTTTTGCGTCAATCCTGAGAGAAAAAGACGCAAACCAATTATTAAAGACTTTCTGTTCATAAGGGACTTCCAAATAAAAAAATACTCAACTACTTCCTGTGGGGTGGGCAACATGAGCGCCTTTGTATATGAGCGGGCAGATGCCCACCCCACAAAATTGGGTAATTTATTTGTTGGAAGTCCCTAAGAAGGTTTTCTTTATTCAACCACCTCATTTACAGGGAATCTATCAATCAACTGCATCGCTCGATGAGCATTACGCTGGAAAGAGTCTGGTAAATGTGGGACGTGGGGTATTTGTGATAATAAATCCAACGTCCGCCGGAGAATTCTCACCACATCGCCTTCATCCAAGGTGGTGTTTTCGCAGAGTTCTGTCCACTCCATTCCTAGCGCCCATTGTTCGACTATGGCAATTAACTTGTTCTCTGGTTCCTGTTCCTTTTTCTCTGTTCCCTGTTCCAACCATATAGGCAAACCTACGTTATAACGCCGTTGTAGTTGGAACATTTGGCGGCGAATTCCCTGCAATTTTTTCAAGGCTTCTGTCACTTCATTACTAAGCTTAAATTTATGTACTTTGCTATCTGGACGAGGCGTTTCCATCACCAAAGCCGCTGCTGCTGCTGCTAAATGATGCGGATCTAAGTTGCCCAATTCACCACTAGCGAATACTAAACCCAACCACAATTCATTCTCACCCCGAATGGCGGCAGCAATTCGCCCTAATACTGTGGGTACTAAGTTATCTAAAGCGCCAAAGTGTTGCAGAATTAAGATTAAATTGAGAAATTCTTCCCAATGACGTTGTGAATGTTGCTCTACTTGCCCTTGCAGCTGTTCGAGTTCGGCTTCTAGTTCGATATATTTGGCGCGACGCTTGAAAAGGGTGGCAGCATTGCCTGATTGATGTAGGGGATGAGCTTCTAATTGCTCTTGGACGGCAGTAGTGCGACTGAGTTGTTCTGCTACTTCTGGTGCCAGATGCAACGATTCTATCGGATTGGGAATACGCACTGCGATCGCAAAGCTTTCTTCGTTACCACGGCGTGACTGTCCGGGTTTCAAAGGCATCTCTGGCGGTGGTAGTAAATCCGGTGACACTTCAATGCGCGGCAGTTCGGCATATAAATCTACTACATCTCCTGTAGTTGCGACATACCAGCGATTATCATGCCCCAAGCATACCAAGTAGGGAGCTTGACCAGAACCAGGCGATTTTGCCACTAACACTGCGGTTACTGGTGAAGACACCGTGATGTTTTTGCCTTTGAGACTCAACAGAGTTCCTGACACTGCGAAGTCTAACATCATCCCCAATTCTTCTTTTCTATCTTCCTGTGCTTGCTCTTGCAGGGTTTTCAATATCTGGCGTTCGACTTTCAGGCGTTGCCGCAATTTTTCATAAATAGCCAGTTCATTTTCATCAACTGCGGCAATTTGCTCGTGTAGTTGAGCTAATTGTTTTTCCAGTTCGGCAATCTCATCGTATTCTGGCCTGAGATGCAAGGTGGCCATGTACTGCCCAAAACTGCGTTCTATCAGTTCCCTGGTTTGGTCTAGGGTGTGCGTTTGCAGCAAGTTGAGTACCATGCCATAACTGGGCGTAAACTGGCTTACGAGGGGGTCTGGCTTGGATGTTCCCAAATATGCCGCTTCTTTGGCTCCTTCAAAGGGAGTTTGGACTGTCACCACATGACCTTGTTTATCCATTCCCCGGCGGCCTGCTCGTCCTGCCATTTGCAAGAATTCGGAAGCATTTAACAGGCGGTGTCCGGTGTCAGTCCGCTTGGAAAGGGTAGAAATTACCGTTGTTCGGGCGGGCATATTAATTCCCGCGGCCAGCGTCTCAGTGGCGAATACTACTTTAATCAGCCCTTGCTGAAATAGTTCTTCTACCAATGCTTTCCATGCAGGCAGAATCCCGGCGTGGTGGGCAGCAATTCCTCGGTACAGGGGTGCAATTTGTCCAGAACGTCCGGCTTCGGGATTGCGGGCTAAAAAGTCATCAATCTGTTGCCGCAAAATCTGGGATTCTTCATTATTTACCAACCATAAATCACCCACTTCCGCCACCGCTTTATCACATCCCCTGCGGCTGAAGATAAAGTAAATAGCTGGTAGCATATCCCGTTGCTCTAACTGGCTCAAGGTATAAATTATACCAGGAGCTTCCGGTCTACCACTTCTCCCCCTATCCCTTTCTCCCCCTCTACCCTTCTTCTTCTGGAGAAGGCGGGGGTTAATTTTGGTTTTGCTATCATTCAGCAAGGGAAATAACCCTTTGGGATTGCAAAAGTGAAATTCTAAGGGAACTGGGCGAAAATCGGAGTAAATCAGGTCAGTTGGGCCGTGAACGCGATTTAGCCAATCGGTGAGTTGATCGCTGTTGGCAACCGTTGCTGAGAGGGCTGCTAGTTGTACTTCACGGGGACAATAGATGATGGATTCTTCCCAAACTGTACCGCGCTGGCGATCGTTCATGTAGTGGCACTCATCAAGTATTACCGCTTCCACGTCTACTAATGAGATGCCGACTTGCCCTATAGGTGTGCCATAGAGCATATTTCGGAAAATTTCTGTAGTCATCACCAAAATCGGTGCATCCCTGTGAATGGAGGCATCTCCAGTTAACAGTCCGACTCGATCAAACCCGAATTTTTCTCGAAAGTCACGTAATTTTTGATTCGACAGCGCCTTTAGGGGAGTGGTGTAAAATACACGTTTCCCCCGCGACAGGGCGCGATAAATGGCGTATTCCCCAACTAATGTTTTGCCCGAACCTGTGGGCGCACACACGACTACGGAGCGTCCGGCGTTTAGGGACGCGATCGCATCTTTTTGAAACTGATCCAGATCAAAGGGAAATATAGCCCCTAAGTCAAGTTCTGGAGACGGTGCAGGATAATTCACTCAATCACATTTGCAACCAGATTGTTTACTATACTAACGAGTCTTTTGTCAACTTCGTTAATAGTCATTAGTCATTTGTCATTTGTCATTAGTTTTTCACAAATGACCAATGACCAATGACTAATGACTCTTTATTATTTTCCCAGTTCTTGCGATCGCTCTGTGGCAGCTTTTACTGCTTCAATTAAAGCTGAACGAAATCCTGCCTGTTCTAGTTTGGCAATTCCGGCAATGGTTGTACCACCGGGACTGGTAACGCGATCTTTGAGTTCTGCTGGGTGCATTTTGGTTTCATGCAACAGTTTCGCAGTTCCCAATACGGTTTGCAAGGCTAGTTGATTGGCAATTGCTCTAGGTAAACCTGCGGATACTCCGCCATCAGCAAGTGATTCTACTAGCAGTGCCACGTAAGCGGGCCCGCTACCAGATAGTCCTGTGACTGCATCCATCAGCCCTTCTGAGACTTCCACTACTTCGCCCACAGCAGAAAAAACTTGCTGTGCTATTTGGTGATGCTTGGCATTGCTATATGCACCCGAACAAATGGCAGTAATTCCTGCTCCCACAGTTGCGGGGGTGTTGGGCATTGCTCTGATAACTGGCAATTGCACAAATGCAGCTTCTAGCTGACTTAAAGGCACACCCGCTAAGATGGAAATAATCAGGGGTGAGTTTTCTCTATATTTAAGAATATCAATATCTGCTAATTCTTGAGCGATCGCACTGAACACCTGCGGTTTCACTGCCAAAAAGACTACTTCTTTTGCTTGGGTGAAAACCTCACTATTATCTGTCGTCACAGCAACACCATATTGCTGTTTCAAAAAATCTAGGCGTGAAGGTAGCGGTTCGCTAACTATGACTTCTGATGATTGATAAATTCCACGCGCGATAAGGCGGGATAAGAGCGCTTCTCCCATTACCCCACCACCAATTAACCCAAATTTTATAGTCATTATCGATCGTTAGTCATTTGTCATTAGCCGTTTGTCGTTTGTCATTTGTCACTATTATCAAAACCCAGGACAAATGACAAATGACAAAGGACTAACAACTAATTTAACTTTATTGTGCCATCCGGTTAGTTTCGTTACCCCAGGTTTGATTATTTGGAGAACCTGTAGGACGAGAGGGACGTGCTGGCGGTTGTGGTACTTCATGAAGAACGCCACCTTGGGTGCTAACTTGGACACAGCTTGGCGTAAACAAGAAGATGCTCTCACCGATGCGCTCTTGATGTCCATCTAGTGCGTAAGTACCACCTGCAACAAAATCTACTGCTCGTTGAGCTTGATCTGGGTCCATTATTGTCAGATTTAATACCACTGACTTCCGTTCTCGCAACGCTTGAATTGCCTGAGGCATTTCTTCAAAGGTGCGTGGTTCGAGAACTAAAACTTCCGAAATTCCGTTAATTGCTCCTGGCATACCAATCACATTCCCCATTGGCTTTGAACCTGCTGCGATATCATCTCCCATTGTAGGCACTGGTTCCCGCCAGCGTCGATTTTGAGCGGTTGCGCTCTCTTGTGGGGCTGGGGGTTGGGGATTTTCTTGCTGATACAGATTTTGGTAATTATTATTATTGTCTGTTTCTGGTTCTTCTTCGTAATATTCGTATTCCACTTGCTCATTTAGACCTACAAAGTCTCTGAGTTTGGAAAAGATGTTGTTCATTGTGTGTGTACTCTCCTGGTGCGAATAGCCTGTATTGACTTGGCTTAGGATTTATTGAGATCGGAGCGATCGCTACATCGGTGGATACTTCAGCAAGTCTTTTGCTATTTGTAACCCATACTACTGGTTTTGGCGATGAACTGACTACTTTTTGCAAAGGTCTGTGCATCGCCTAAACATAATAATGAGTCAAGATTATATCCTAAGGTTTGTCCGAAGGAAAGCTCTTTTTATCCCATTTCCCCTTGACGATTGCTCTTGTCAATACTATATCCTTTGTTTCTAATTGCACCAGTCTCTTACAAAATTCTTGTCATCAAATCCCGATCTGTATTAATACTGACCTGGAAAGCTGACGATCGAGGGCTAAGAGCGATCGCCAAACAATATTGTTCCTAATCGCACCATCGTTGCGCCTGCTTCTACTGCTAGTTCGTAGTCGCCTGACATACCCATAGATAGGTGCTGCATTTTAATGTGCGACCAGTTTTGCTCCTGGATTTCCTTTGCTAGCTCACGATTGAGATTAAACACATTCAAAATTTCCGGATCTTTTAATCCTGAAGGTGGAATTGTCATCAAACCTTGAATTTGTAAACTTTTGTATTGATCGAGTGTAGGTAAATCAGCCAAAAGTTCTGGCACACTCCAACCAGACTTGTTGGGATCTGGGAGAATTTTCACTTGCAGGCAAACCTGGGGACTCACTCCTAGCTGTTGGGCTAATTGATCTAAGCGCTGTGCCAGTTTCAAGTTATCCACAGAGTGAATCCAAGGGAATTGTTCGATGGCTTTTTTGGCTTTATTGCTTTGTAAATGTCCAATAAAGTGCCAGGTAATATCCGGTAAGTCTTGCAACTCGGCTTGTTTGCTTGCAGTTTCTTGGATGCGACTCTCCGCAAAATCACGAATTCCTGCGGCATAAGCAGAGCGAATGGCCTCGACAGGAACTTGTTTGCTAACAGCAATCAATTTGACTGAAGTTGGTAGGGAGGAGCGAATGGAAATAATACGTTCAGAAATCGAACTGCTCATTGGAAGGTGCGTTGGAAAACACTCTGAAGCTGATCGTACTCCTGAGAATGTCCACTGCGCCGCAGGGTACGTAAGCGATTTTCCAACATCATTCTCGCCTCGGTTCGTCCTATGGGCTGGAATTTAACACCTTTAACGTCATTTGCGACCAAAAAAAACAGGCGCTGGGCATAAAGCGTGGTGAACAAATCCTGGTTCTCATCAACCATACAGATTTTGTAGAGTAAACCCCAAGTTGGATGGTTTATGTAAGTTTCTGCGTATTCTGGATTCATTTAAGAGTCAAGGTGTAGTCAAGGTGGGAGTATGTATATCTTTTCGCAGTGAATTCCAAACATTCAGACGATAATACCAACATTCGTCAGAATATTTGCTTAAAATGCAAAACTGCGGTTACGAAGACCTCGATCTAGTTTCTAATTGGCAGATGAAGCTAGTGGTAGTGAAGCGAAATGGTACAACAGAAGCCGCAAAGCGTAGATTCACAGAGTAGAGGCTGGTTGATAAACATCACCATCTGCTTTGGTGACTTCAATTTACCAACTTGTGGAGACAAGGCACAAAATAGACCCGTTTCTCTTGTTAAAAGTTCGGTGTAGCAAGGGAAAACACCCTTTGAAGTTCCCAACGGCAACAGCGAACTTTTCAACTTCTTTCCATACTGCCACAACTGTGGCTAATTGGCACAAAATAGATAATGGGATTGGGGATTGGGGACTGGGGACTGGGGATTAGGGACTAGAAAGAAAACTATTGGCTATTGATTATTCAGCATTTTCAGGGCTGCCAATTGTGCTTGGGCTTTGTGCAGAGATTCATACCATTCTTTCTCAGGGTCGCTGTCTGCGACAATTCCCGCACCAACTTGTCCCCAGACGGTGTTGAGTGCTGAGTACCCAAGAAGGGGTTCTTCCCCTGCTTCACCAGATGCGGGGGCTAGTAGCAGGGTGCGGATTAAGATATTTAAATCTAAATGACCACGCCAATCTAAATAACCACAGGAACCGTAGAACAAGCTGCGGCGAACGGGTTCTAGTTCTTCAATAATTTCCATACAACGGACTTTGGGACAGCCTGTGATTGTGCCACCGGGGAACGTGGCGCGAATCAAATCAATGGCTGTGCGTTCGGCTTCGCCGTGCCGTAGGCATTCGCCTTTTAAAGTACCTTTGATGTTGCTGACAAGATGCATCACATGGCTATATCGCTCAATTGTCAGCAATTCGTCAACAGTAACCGTCCCCCATTCACAAACTCGCCCTAAATCATTGCGTTCCAAATCTACCAGCATGATGTGTTCTGCACGTTCTTTGGTGTTGCTGAGTAAATCTTCTGCCAGTTGCATATCTTGTTCTAGTGTGACACCACGCGATCGCGTCCCAGCGATCGGTCTAGTTTCGGCTTGCCGATTTTGCAACATTACTAACCGTTCCGGCGAACAGCTGATGACTTCTCCCCAAGGCGTTTGCCAATAGCTGGCAAAAGGAGAAGGATTGATTTTTTGCAAAGCCTGATAAATTTCCCAACCAGCAGCCGATGTAGACGCTTGAAATCGCAATGAAAGATTTGCCTGAAAGATATCTCCAGCTTGAATATATTTTTTTGCCTGGTTTACGGCTGTTTCATAATCTGCTTGCGATGTCAAAAACAGAGGAGGCGAAGAAGACACGGGGATATCAGGACAAGGAGAAATGGGGAATTCTTTCGCCGCGTCTTTCTTTGCTAATTTATCCTGTAACTCATCAAGTCTACTTGCATCACTGGCGGCTAGCCAAAGAATTTGTTGAGCGTGATCTAGAACGGCAAAACAATCTGGTTCATACCAAAAAGCTATAGGAAATGGTAGGGGATCAATTTTATCATGGGGTAGCTGTTCAATTTCCCATGCCACATCGTAGCCTAACCAACCTAACCAACCGCCGGTGAAGGGGAGATGGGGAGG